>CAMKAQ010000001.1 GCA_946410525.1 uncultured Caryophanales bacterium
GATTCCTGTCTTTAGGTCTTTTTTTTGAAGTGTGTCCGTTTTGGGGTTCGCTTCAATTTGCTGGGTCTTTTTTGTTTTTTGTGAATATTATTGTACCTTGAGCTGATCGATCGCGAATGTCAGTCCCATATATGGGTTGCTATTGCCATTCACTGCATCGTGTATGTAGTAATATGGCGCACTAGCGACATCGACATCGGAAACATACTGGATGTTGATGTTGCTTGTTCCGGTTTTAGGAATGTCATTGAATGTGATCGTGTGCGCGTTCCTATTGAAGCTATAGGCGGCTGTTTGAACTCCCTCAACGCTGACGGAGGTGATTCTGTCAGGGTATGGAGCTAAACCATTGGTGAAAGTGAATGTTTGGTTATTTCCGTTTCCGCTGAATGTGCAACTGAATTTGGCAGATGAATAATACACAGCAATGTTGTTTGTGCCAGAGGCCGGTGCGCTAGCGAAGGTTATCTGGTTACCGGTGAGCGTGTAGGCGTCAGTGCCGACACCGCCAACAAGAACACCATCGATAGCGGTTGGGCTATGATCCAAAGTGAATGAGGTGGTGGAACCATCGCCACTAAGGAACTTGGTGTATTTGGTTGGTTTGAGATATGTCGCGCTGTTATTGCTGAATGTGAAGGTGAAGAGGATAGCGGTAGTGGAAGAGGCCGCTAAATTACCATCAAATACAGTGTAGCTAGCCGCTGATGGGTCATACGTGAATTTGTCAACGAGATCTGTTGTTCCGTCAGAGATCTGTTTTCCATCAAGGAACTTATTCGCGTTTGTGGCGTTGGTCGCATCATTATTCGACAGCACGAAAGAGTCTGAGTAGATATCGATCGCGTCAGCAAGGGCTAAAGAACGCGTTGTGCCATCGCTCTTGAAGACATGCTTATCGCTAGACGTTCCTGGAGTGAGGCCAGAGGCGTCAAATTTGACCGTCACGTGAGTCGCTTCAGCTGCACTGTTCTCAACCTCGATCGCGTAAGTCATCGCAAAGAGAGGGTTCGAATATACGCCGATAAAGTCATCGTTTGTTTCTAGAAAGGAAGTGGTATATGAGGAGTTGGCGCATTCGCCTTCTCCATAACGGTATCCCTTGTTAACCTTGGCGCTATTACTAGCGGTCGAAACATCTCCAACGAAGTATTTGATGGAGGCAAGCTCAAGGTTATCGACAACACCCATAACGGCTATGTTGCTGATGCCTACATCCGCAGTCTTGGAGATCTCGAACCAAGCGAAGCCGGAGACAATAGCGCTTCCGCCGGACAAAGCTAAAAGACCGCTTAAAGCGATTATGAGCGATTTCCTTGTCTTAAGCTTCTTGTTCATTTTAATCTCCTGATGGCCTATGAGCGGTTGGCTTTCCTATTACTTTTGTGCCGCCCTCATAATGCCAGTACTCGATACTAGTATCAGTATCGGTGTCTTCTACGTATTCTGCGTAATAGTAGTGGTGACTGGAAGTTGGTTGCATTGTCTTTGGCATCTTTGTTTTCGCGTCGGCGTACGTATCACAGATGTAGAAAGTGATATTGTCGCAAGCTTTGAACGCGTCGCTGGATACTGTTGATCCGGAAGGAAGAATAACATCAGTCAGCCCATCGCAATCGTTGAAAGCAGCTGATTCAATAGTCAAAGTGCCACCTGTCTTTGTACGCGAACCGGCAGCGCTTATTAAATCCAGGCTAGTTATTTTTTTGCAACCGCTGAAAGCCGATTCACCAATTGTAAGGTTTGCGGTTGATGCGCTGAAGTTTGCCGTGGTGAACGCAGCGTTTGTGCAACCGCTAAACGCATTCTTTTTTACGTTTGTAATAGTCGCTGGGAAACTGCTGAAGCTAGGCAATGACGTACATCCTTGGAAGCAACTTTCTCCAATTATAGTAAGATTGGTAGGCAATTCGTTGTTTGGGGATAAATTCTGTACATCGCCATTGGCATCAACGGTATCGTACCAGGTTTTGAATGTGGCAAGTCCGGTGTTTTTCTTAAAAGCTGCCGAATTCATTTGTGTTGTGTCTCTGTGAATATAAACTGTTGTTAAACCGCTATATCCTTCTGCGAAAACCTTTCCACCGTTTAATTGGGCCAATTTTTTTGGGAGTGAGATTTTAGTGAAAGTGTTTGTAAATGTGCCGTTACTCTTATACGGGCAGAACGCTTCATCGCCAATGGAAGTCAGTTTGGTTGCTGCGAGGTTTAGATAACCTGCTTCTTCGCCGTTTGGCTTAGCGTTTGTTCTAATGGTGTTAAAGGCCCTGTTGTAGTAAAAAGCTTTCGCGCCGATTGTTTTAAGAGTGTTAGGAAGGTAATAGTTGTTTGCTGATTTGCAGTTATAGAACGCTCGACCGCCTATGTCTTCTAGTTCGGTTTCAAAACCGATTCCCAAAAAAGATTCGCAGTTAAAGAATGCAAAAGCACCGATTTTCTTAAGCTTTGACTTAGTCACGCCATCTGGCAATGAGATGCTCTCAAGTGAAGACGACCTTCTGGTTGTGTAAATTCCTTTGCAGATGGAGTCAGGTCTGCTTTCGTTTTGTTCTTGAAAAACCCCTCTGCTGTCTACGTAGTTACGAACTTCGCCTTTGTGTATACAATCAAAACAGCCTGCTTCTATCTCCGTTAGTTTTTCGGGGATTGTCACGCTTTCGACTTCATTGGCTCCTCTAAACGACAAAGAACCTAATTTTGTTATTGTTGAGGCTATTTCTAGATCATCGTTTGTCGTATCGCCTAAAGCGCTCATCACGATAGTTTTGCCTGAGTCTTTAAGTAAGTATTTGTGGCTGCTGTCGCTTGAATAAGTTCCCCCGGCAGCAACACTGATATATTCAAGAGCGAGGCAGCTGGCAAACGGATTGCAAATGTTTGCCTGGTTTCCCAAATTAGTAATGGTATTAGGCAATCTAACTGCAGTTATTCCAGTGAAAGAGAAAGCGTATTGCTGAATCTTTTCAATTTCGCTTGGAAATTGTCCTTCAGTGTTGTTCCCTGCGGTCTTGATGCTTGTAAGGCCTGCACACATGTAGAAAGCGTTTCCACCAATTCTCTTTATGGTGTCTGGGAGAACTACGCTTTCGAGGTTGTAGTAGTTGCTGTTGTGATCGGCGTAGTATTCCCCGTTAAGGTCTTGGTTCGGGTTCGTGGTGTGATTATCACTTTGAGGGGAAACATACCTTCGCGGTTTTGAGCTACCGTTATCGGCGACCCAAGAATGCGTTTGAGGGCAAATGTTTCTGAAGAAGGCACAGTTGCCGATTTCCGTGACATCAAACGATTGGCCACCAAATGATACGGAGGCAGGGATAGTGACATTTTTGCTCTGCGACCAATATGGGTTGTAGTGGAACTTTGTCAAAATCAGTTTGTCTGAACCAGCTTCTTTTTGGATGTAATCAAATTTCGCACGACCAGTAGCGGAATCATAAACCGTGAAACCATAACGTTTGCTGCTGTCCAATTCGCTGATTACGTTACCCGACCCATCTTTATATGTTGTGTTCCATGTTGTATGCCCTTCACCATCAGGGGTGGAAGTTACGGTTGCGTGTGCAAAAGTGACTCCGTAATATCCGCCTTGTTTAACTTGGTAGAAATAACTTCCGGAGTCAAACGTCGAATCGATATACGAAGTTCCATAGGAGTTATCTACTCCATAGAATCCGGCATATTTTGTAGATTCATCGTTGCTAAATTTCATCGTATTGCTTTCGATCTTGATTATCGTTCCGTCAGAAGTTGCTGCGCTTCCACGGTCAAGATAGGTTGGCTGAATATCTGAGTCGCCCGAATATTTACTCCACTGATAGAAATATGGGTTGTCGCTAGGCAAGCCGTCCGAATAGACCATCGTTTGGTATCTTCCTTCCAACGTATGCCACCCAACATAGTGTCCTTGTTTAATCTTGTGTATAAACAAGGAAGACATAGGGACATATGGTTTTATCGTGGCATCGCTAGTGTTGTTTAAAACAGTACCATCTGAATTCACGTTTCCGCTTAAGTCGTTAACGTTTGTTTTACCCTCTGTGTCGTTTTCAGGAACGGCCATTGAGAAAGTGCGGCCCCTATCTATTCTGTTTTCGGCGCCATTTCCTTTTTTGCCGTCGCCCATAACCCTAAGGCCTTCTCCTAAATCTGCTTCGACAAGCCAGAAGCAGTTAGCAAAAACGAAGCCGTCAATGACGAGTTCATCCGAGGCTATTCTTATCGAACCCATCCATTGATTGCCAAAGAAAGCAAATTTACATATTTCCGTATAGGTATCTTCGCCTGAGGTTGGCCTGTAGCAGTTGCTTCCGACTGTGTCGTCTACATAAGCGTTTGGGATTTTTGGGTGCATACTGAGGATTAGAGGATTTCGAACTTCAGCAAAACTTCCGTTTGTATAGTACGTATCCTTATAGTCGTCTCCCGCTTTGTAGAAAGCGTATTCTCCAATGCGTTTCAAACTTGATGTGTTAGTCTTGCTCCCTGCGAATACGATATTCATCATTTTGTACATGTATGGGAAAGCATAATCGCCAATCTTTTCGACGGAAGAAGGTATCGTTAAGGAAGTCAGTTTATTGGATTGTTCCTCTTCGCCTATATTGCCTTCGGAGCCATTCCATGGAGCAAATGCAAAATTGCCAATGGTTTTGATCCCTTCGTCTAAAACAATTTCCTCTAGGTTTGTGCAGCCTGCGAAAGCGGCCACGCCAATGGTTTTAACTGTCCCAGGGATGACGAGTTTGGTCATGTCTTTATTGTTTTTAAATAGCTCGTCGTTGATGGCTGTTACTATTAAGCCGGCCCCTCTTGTTTCGGGTATCGTTCTTATCTTATGGTACTTATATACATCTGCTGGTTTGGTGCTATCCACGTAGCTGCCGTCATAAGTCCAAAGGGTGCAGGATACTCCATCAGGATTCGCCTTATAGATATAAGGCTGATCGTAGTCGACGTCTCCTCCTCCGGCCCTGCCAGTAAAATCAAGGAAAGTGTCTTCTGTGCCCAAACTATCATAAGTTCCGTTATTGAAGAGATAATTCCAATCGCCGTCGCCCGTTTCGTGAAGATTTTCCAATAATTCCCCATAAGAAAGTGCACTATAGCCTTTGGCATTGACGCAGCCTTCAAAAGCGTGAGCGCCTATTTTGGTGACTTTTGAGGAAAGATAGATGACCGTGACTTTGGAACATCCTGCGAAAGCGTAGTCTCCGACCTCAAGGGATTCTCCGGTAACATCCGTCGCTGGGAGGAAAATAGAAGTAAGAGAAGTGCAATTCTGATAAGCGCCATCGCCGATGTTTGTTAAGGTTCTTGGCAAAATCATGCCCTCATAATTGATACAATCGGCAAAACAGTTGTTTCCGACCGATGAGAACGCGGCATAAGTTCCTGACTGACTTATCCCTTCTCCTTCGAGCGCGATGAAATTCGTGTTTGTTAATTCTTTGCAATGGAAGAAAGTGGATGGGGAGAGCTCTTTCAATTTTTTGCTGAACTCAACAGTCGACAAACTTGTGTAAGCGAAAGCCTGCGAGCCGACGAGCTCAAAATCTTTCATGCTCGAAATAGAGGTGAGGTCTATACAGCCAACAACCGATCCGCTTTCGTTTTTGATTGGCCTTTGGGCATTGAAACCATCTTTGTCGATGGCGACGACTTTACTGTATTTGCTACCGTCATAATAGTATTCGGGGAGAAGAATGTCGGTATCGGTGCAGGTTCCGCGGGATACTGCTGCTTTATAAGGTTTATCGGTCGTTCCGTCGGCACCTTCTGGTTTAGTGATGCTGTATTCTAACCCCGTTGAATAAGCAGGGTATTCCACTAAGCCGACCGTCGTATCGTTTGGATAGGCATTATCAACGGTTTGAAGGGTGAAACCATCGAGAAGTCTGTCGGTCTCGCAAATGAACTCTTGTCCTTTTTCGAGAATTGAAAAAGTGGTGACAAGACCAATTGTCACAGCTAAAGCAGCGAATATGGTGATTGTTTTAAAGACATTTCTTTTTTCCATTGTTAGTTACCTCCTGCCGTGATGAAACTCTGACTCTTTTCTTGTCCGTTGTAATAGATCGATTGACCGATGGCGTTGTTCCAGATGATGATCGATTTTTGATTAGATGCGCTTACGATCGATGCTGGGCTTGTATCGGTGTTGTTGTAATTTCCGACAGTCATCGTTCCAGATCCACTATTCCAATAGGCCTTAAAGTTCAAATGGTAACGTGCTTGGTTTTTCGTTGAATATGTTGAATCCCCTGGAACGGCACGGACAAAGTCAACGTTGGCAATCGCGTTTTCGCCAGAGTGGTTGGACGAGGAGTCGCCGATCTCACCTTGGTCTTGACCTTGGGCGCATACATAGTACAGCTTTGTGTTTCCTGTTGGTGAATAAATGAAGTAATCTCCTGGTTTTGGGATCTTGAAGGTGTGTGCATAGAGAATCTCGTTGTGACCAGATGGGTCAGTGCCTAGGTATTTTTCGTCGGTTGAAAGCGTGGCGCTAGGATTAATCGCGCCTGTTAGATGGTTGTAATCGAAGTAACGGAAGTTTTCCTTTCTCGTCCCCAAAAGAGGCATATAGGTGGAATAGGAAGGCTTCAATGGATTGAATTTCGAGACCGTTATTCTGTATTCCGGGTCATCTGGATCGATTGTGGTTGTTCCGTTCTTGCAAGTTTCTTTGTCGTAGATGCTGATGATGCTGGATGTTGCTTGTTCGGAGTTGGAATCGTCTCTAGCGGTATGGTTAGTGTCGTTTCGATACTGCGTGCTCTTGCTTGAAGCGCCTGCGATGATCGTTACGTTCGCACCATGGGTGTTCTTGATTGAGAAGTTGATTGTTCCTGATGGGCAGAAACTGTCATAGACATAACTGATGACAACCGTGGATCCGTTGGCAGGAGTTTCACTAAAGCTAATGTCATTGCTGTCAGTAGACCAGGTGAATGCGCCGTTATAAGCAACCCCGTCAACCGTTATTGACGGCGCTTTCAAAGGCTTGTTAGCCAAAACGAAATGAGAAAGGGTTCCATCTCCTGTGAAAGTCTCTTCTTTGTTAAGCGGACAAGAGGCGATGTCGACAACTACTCCGTTATTCTTTGGCTCGGTACAGTATAAGTAAGAGTCGAAAGATGTGATATTGATTGGCTTCTCGTTCTTGCTTTGACTGGCTTTTTGAATTTTGACGCCGAAGTCGTTGCTGTCGCTTGGAACCGATGTGCCACCAGAGTTTATTAATTTGTAGCTGAAATATTCTCTTATGAAGTCGTTAGTTGTTGCGGCGTTTGCAAAATAGTTCTTATCATCCATGTCTTGATTGTTTGCAAGACTGGTTCTGAAGACGTAGTTTGTTGTTTTCTCAAGTTCCTTGTTCCATGTGTGAGCAGTGACAAACGATGGAAGAGTTGATGGTGTGTATATGCGTGTTCCGTTGGTCTCTCCGGTTTTCCAGTTGTTAAACCAACTTGTATTATTGCTTGCTACTTCAGCTGTGCTGTCATATTCAGCGGTTGTATAGAAGACCTCGTTGAACTCTCTTCCGCGCTTGATTTGGAATTCTTGAGTTTCCCTCATTTGGAATCCAAGGATGTTAGGACTGTTGTCGGTTTTGCCGGTCGCCATCTTGAAGACGCCTAAACCACGGCTGACTGTAACCTTCCCAGATTCATCGCGGGTATCTTGAATAAGGTTCCTGCCTGCGAAATCAAGGTTGTAGTTATAACTGATAGAGTTAGCCGATGTTGAGCTATAGTAGCTGCTTGGGTAATAGTCGGTGAAGTAATGTCTGACGGTTTGTCCGCTGCTATTGAGAACTGTGTTGTATCTTAGGTAATCGGCGTAAATGTCGCTTGTTCCTGAAGCGGGGATGAAATCTGTGTAGTTTTTCTGGAATTCATCAACGCGGTTCTCGCCATCGATGCCATTATGGGTCGAGGTTACTTGGTAGTAAGTGTTTGCTGTGCCGTATGGCGACATGACGTTATCATAGATGCCGCTGAAATTAACGACGCCGGTTTCGTTGTTGTTTTGATATGCGCTGCCTGGTGTGCCTTCTTTGTCTAAAGAAGCGCCAACCTCACCGATAAGGCCCATCTCGCTTTCTTGTTCTAAGGCTTGTCTGCTGGCAGTGGACCCATTATTCATCCTTAAGGAACTGCCGCTGACATAAATCTCTTGGGCTTTGCCGTCGCAGTGTCCGAAAACGAAACCGATGTTGGCGCCATGTTTGTAATTGGCAACGCTCATGGAATCATTTGTTGTGTCGTCGCTATTAAAGACGTCTTTCTTGATGTTGAAAGAGTAATTGTCGGATCCACCGTATTTGATGTTGACGGTGAATGTGCCAAGGACATGAGAGTAAAGGTGGCCGCCGGTGGAGTAATTGCTGCAGACGCTAAGTCTGGAATAGACATTTCCTGAAGCGCCTCCAGTGAGCCCGGCATCTAATGCGACTTTAGCCAAATCGAAAGTGAATTTGCCCGCTACGTTCTTGTCTTCGGCCATATAAACCGAGCTACAACGGAACTTAGGGTTATATGCTGATGGTATTCCCGAACACGACAGGGTGACAGAGGATGTTTCTGCGGTGATCGGTTTGTCGGACGTGAGCCAAGATCCATCAGCATTGACGGCGGTGGAATCGTCGAGGGTCGCGCTTAGTGTGTATGAATTGGCTGCGGGACTATAGAAAGTAGGGTTCAAAACGCTCTTATCCCAACCATCATCTTCAATCGTTAGATTTTTGAAGTATAGGTCATGGACATAAGAGCCAGGGGCTGTGTATCCAAAAACACCAACGTCTTCAGGGAACGAGGTCACAGTCAAACCTGAAATAACGAGACCCTTGCCTCTGAATTCGCCATAGAACGGAGCGCCTTCTGAACCGATAGGATAAATTGTGTTCGAGTAGAACGAACCAGACATATCGAGGACCTGGGTGGTTTCGTTTCCGGTGTCGCCGGTGTAAACAAGCCATTTTTCGCCGTCTTCGAGAACGCCGTTGTTGTTTCCTTTTCCGTTCGCGGTCAAGTCATACCCAAGCTGGAAAACGGTGTGTGTACCGAAAGCGCCTAAGTTCTGGAGACGAGCGAGGTTATAGAGATGACGAGGTCTCGTAATAACGAAAGGACTGGCATCTGTTCCGACTCCGGTGTGGAAGTAAGAACGAAGACCGACGTTTCCTCTGCCGTCTCCATCATCGCTGACTTTGTTTGTTAGAAGGAAGAACGTGAAAACACTATAGACAGCGGCGATACCGCTGGCCATAGTGCCAATCATGGCACTGAGAAGGAGTTTTCCACGTCTATTGAGCTTCATTAGGCTTGTGAGACCTCCAGCTCGAATTCGTAATCATCATACAAGGTGTAATCTTTACCGAGGTTGCTAGTTAAGAAGAAGAGACTGTTGTCGTTGTAACCGCAAAGAGCCGGATCATAATCGACGACGACATAAGTTTCGAAAGAACCGGTGGTTTCAGTCGCAGGATCAGTGGAAACCAACGGAGTCTTCGGCTCTCCAAAGAGAGAAAGGGTCTCGGCAGTGGTATTTGGGAAGGTTTTGAGCCAACCTTGGTCTTGGTTGTTTGAATAGGTGTAGCTGACAGTGATTGCGGCTCCGTTTTCTGGAGCAGTTAAGAAGGTGATGTCTCTTCCGTTGATCGTATGACCACGAGAAGCGACTCCATCAATCTGAACGGATTCAACGCTGACAGGGGTTTTGGGAAGCTGGAAAGTGGTGGTGGTTCCATCGCCAGTGGCGTTGAAACTGATTCCTTCCTGAAGATCCAAAGATGCGTCCATAGCGGCTTCCCAAATATAGTTGTAGGAAGTGTAAGTGATGGAAACGATGTCAACACCGGCTTGGACAGCGCTGTTGAATCTGATGGTGTCGCCATCGATTTCGTATGTCTCAGGATTCACATCGGATCCGTTGATTTTGAACGAAGTGATGTCTCTTGGAGCGTAGCTGAGCTTGATGCTTTCAACTCCACCATCGAAGGTCTCGGTTCTAGCAGGAGAACTTGAGATGGTCTTTGAATCTGCATCGGTTATAGCGAAGTAGTGGACATAGTCGCTGACATAGAGAGTGTCTTGGAGGCGATCGGCGTTATAGATATTTCTCTTAATCTTGACGTCCATGTCGATCTTCGAACTGTAGGTGACGTCGAAAGAGATCTTGTACACAAGAGCGGTGTACAAATCATAGAAACCGATGTCATCGGAAATGGTGATATAGGTTGGGTCGAGAAGGTTCATCTCGAATCCACGGTCTGGTTTCGGGGTATCGCTCGAGGCGTACACTTTTGGTGCGCCGTCAGAGTTGATGAATGTATCAGGCTCAACGTATTCGAATTTGAAATCTGGGAAGAAGGCTTTATAGCAGGTGAGCTCAAGGTTATCGACGGAAAGGGAACTAGAGCTGACACCGACCTTAACTGAGGTGTTTTTAGCCTGGAGAACGAACCAGCTGAAAGTGAAGCCGGTAAAGCCGACCAAAGTCGCAACTAAAGGAATCATTGCGGCGAGAATTGTGACGACTCTCTTTTTGCTTTTCACTTAGCACAGCTCCTTTGACTAGACGGGCATTCAAAGATGCCCGCTTCGGGAGGTGGTCTAGAAATAAAAACCGCCAACTCCCTTAACGGCAGCTGGCTACCCCTAAGGGCCCTGTAGTTTTGCGTCGCCGAATTACTCCGGTTTTGCTTTTGACACGATTATATTCGCACGCGTGAACGCATTTTACAAGGAAAATACTTTTACATATATGCGTGTAATTCAACAAAAGTGGCTATTTTGTCGCTATTTTGCTAACTTTTTCGTTTTTTTGTAGCAAAATCACTTTTGTTTTTTGTGCATGGTTCACAAAGAAATTGGGAGTTTTTTACATGGACCTCTGGACGGTTTGGCGAATATTTGACCCTCTTGGAACACCAGTTTTCCCCAAAAAAGCGTTTTCATTTTCCCATATCCAAAAAAGAGTTTATGATTTCCACGTCAGATATGAGCAAGCAGTCAAATTTCACCTCACAACTTAACTACTACCTCTCCAAAAAAGGTGTCTCCAAAAGCGTTCTTGCTTCATCTTTGAACGTGCTTCCTGCTTTGGTTGAGGAGTGGTCTGCCGGCTCTCGTCTTCCAGATGATGAGACGATTGAGAAGATCGCTAAATTCTTCGATGTTAATATCAGTGAATTCATCGCCCAAGAAACCCAAGAGAAAAAGACCACAGTCAAGGTCATCAAAACCAAGAAGCGTTTGGTCCTTGGACACTGCGCTAGATGTGGCAAGCCAATCCTTGAAGGCGATGTCTATGGAACTGGTAAAGCAGAGAAGGTAATCAGAAGTGAATTCCTCAAAAATCCATATGAGGAAATCGTATACACATATGATCCAAAAGTAGGGGGATATGACTACTTCTGCGAGAACTGCTGTGACTACCTTTTGGAAGAGCAAAAACTCAAATCCCAAAAGGCCACAAAAGAGAAGATCGAAAAACTCTCAAAAATCAAAAAGAAGGCAGTTTTGTCAGGGATTTTTGTAGCGTTTATCGCTTTCTTTGCTTCCTTCATCTTTGCCTGGAATTGCTTCAATTGGTTCAATTACAAACTCGAATTAAGGTATGAGGTTGGACTTAGTTGCCTCTCTTTGGTTTTGGGTTATTTGGCCTTTGCTTTCGCCTATGCCGCCTTGTCCAATAACACCTGGATTGGGAAGGGTATTTATAACGCTGCAAAGTACTTCTATGCAGTACCGATTGCGAGGATCTTCAAGAGTCAAAACGGTGTTCTTTATATGGGCACAGTCAAGGTCATTGTTGCCTTCTCTTTGATCGTCGCTTCTTCAGTCGTGTATGTGCCTTTCTGCTTAGTGATGTCTCTCTTCGCTTTGTTTGGTTGGGGAGTGTCTGCTAGAAGACTTAAAGAGGAACTTGTTAGCCTTAAGGCTACTCTCATGTAAAAGATATGGAAAGCAAGCGCAATACCCACATCTATAGATTCCTCACTTTCGCCTTATATTTTGGCGATGCTTTATTCACCCCATTCTTCTCTTTGTATTTCGCTAGCTGCGCTGGACTAAACGACATTCAGAAATCAATTCTTTTAGCCTCTGTTCCTTTTGCCTTCTTCGTTGGCAATCTCTTCTATTCTTTCTTTGAAACTTCCTGGAAAAACAACGTCTTCCTCATCAGATTAATCTCTGTCCTTGAGGCTATCTTCTTAGGATGTTTTGGACTCACTCAAAACTTCTGGTGGTTACTCCCAATCACCATCCTTACAGCTATGCACAACAGTTGCTTCTTTGGTCTTGTTGATGGCATGGGTGCGAACTCCGCTAAACGACACAACATCCCATTCAGCACGATTAGAATCGTGGGTTCTTTCGCCTATGTATGCGGAAGCCTCTTCGGATACTTCTTCTTAGACAAGATCGGATACACGATCTTCTTCAATGTGGGCGCTCTCTTCATCTTGGCAATGCTCCCGATCTCCTTCTTGCTTAGGCGTCCAAAAGAAGAGAAGCTTGGTCAAGTCACTCCTGAGCAAAAGGTCAGCAACAAAGAATTCTTCTCAAACAAGAATGTTTGGTTACTCCTTATCTTCAGCGCGCTTTTCTATGGTGCTTTGAATAACTTCAACTACATTCTCCCGATCTTCATGACGAGCGGCGGTGGAGGACTCTCCGATGGAGAGACAGCCATCTGGACCGTTGTCAGGGTCGCCGTTGAGATGGTCATCATGGTGATGCTCCCTCTTTTCCTCAAAGTCTTCAAAACCCAAAAGAGGATCCTTGTCCTTTCTTGCTTCGTTCAGTTAGGCGCAGTGTTGTCGAGCGCTCTGATATCAAACTTCACCGCTCTCTTGTGGGTGGTCTTCATTCTTAGAGGAATCGGATATGGCTTTGGCCTTGTTAGCCTAGTTCTTTTCACCCAAGAGATCGTCGGTATCAAAGCCTGCTCCAAAGCCTGCTCTTTAGCGACAGGAGCGACCTACATCTTCTGCGGCATCATCAACCTTGTTTCTTCTTCGATTTACAGCGTGATTGGTTTCATCAATTACTTCTATATCCTTGCTGCTCTTCTTCTCGCGGGCATCATCATTCTTTTATTCACACACGCCTACAAAAAGAAAGCAGAGGATGATAAATCCCCTGCAAATCTTGAACAAAATAATTAATTAGCTGAGCTTTGTGATGCTGACTTTGATTGAGGTATCACTCATCTCAGAGAAAGAAACACTCCATGGGAGAGAAGTGCCATCGTTCATGGTCATGCTTCCGCCATTGACGTAGTTAGGGAAGCTTTCTTTGTAAGCGTCAAAGCTAAATACATCATCATTTTGGAAGAGGGTGCTGTTATCCGCAAAGACACCGATCTCATTTCCATTAAGGGTTTGCTTAGAGGTATCGAAGTTTCTCTTATGAGTGCAATCAAGCTCTTGGATGAGACGGAATCTCATGATGTTGGATGGGAGGCTTGATTCACCAGTGAGATAGTTCTGAACGTTCTTTTTGTTGTAGGAACTGGAGTTGCTAGCAACAACAATCGCCGTCTCAGTATCGGTATCGAAGTCATCGTCATATTTGCCATTTGGAGCAAGAGTTGATCTTGTGGCCAAACGAGCATCGACGTGATAGATACGGACACCATTCTCAGTGAAGCCGTGTGGGTAAGAAGAATATCCAACGAAGGAGTCTTGGTAGTTGAGAAGGTCTGGGGTGTAGAACTCCATCATGATGTATTCATCGAAGGCGCTGCCATTGAATCCTCCAGCGGTTGGAAGGATGATGGCCTCACCAGATGTGCAGCTTGGTTTCAAAACGATTTCGCAAGAATCATCGACGACATAAGGCTTGATCCAGCCGTAGGCGTATTTGCTCCAGGCGTTATGGTCAAGGATGTTGTAGTCCATCATATCAAGACCACCCATTGGGCCATAGTTCTGTTCGCCTTCTTCTCTGGCGGCGACATAGTAATCTTCAAGACCCATAAGGTGTCCGGTTTCGTGGATATATGTGTGAGCGTCGACTTTATTCGCGGCAGAGCCATAATCGCCGAAATCCATGAAATCATATGAAGCCCAGCAGTAGCTATATCCGACAGGGCTAGTTGTTAATATCGATGTGTTATTCACGTCGACCGAATAGTCTTTGTAGTTGTAGGCCCAGAAGAGTTTTTGGTCCAAACTGGTTGCGTTCTTTTGGTTAGGGCAACCATAGACAAGCCAAACGCCATCGATGAGACCGTCGTGGTCGATATCGAACTGGGTGCAGTTGTCATGATAGGTTTGCTTATACCAGCTGACCGCGCCTTCAAGGATGGTCCAAGTACGATCATAAGAACCCATGTTTCTTGTGCCAGCAGGAGGGGTGAGGGCGGCAAGCTGGCTGGTGGTGTATCCGCAGTCATACCATTGATCGGCGACAACACCACTAAGGTTAAGCGCGCCATAAGAGGACTTCTTGTAGAAGGAAGCGACGGATTCCCAACCGGTATCTTCGGTTTCACCAAAGAAGGCGTTATTGAGTCTTTCTAAGTTCGTTGCGTTAGCGACGCCATCGTATCCTCTGATTTTCACAGGGATGACCAAAATCTTCATGTTGCCGAAAGCGCGGCATGGGAAGTTACCACTCGAATCATTGACGTCTTCGTAGTTGTATTTGGTGGGGGTGGCAGTGTAATGGTCGCCATCGTGGTAGTCGATGTTAATGCTAAGGTGCTCGCGGGAATTGTCGACGTCAGCGGCATCTGGGGAAAGGCTATCAAGGATCCTGATGAAGGCTCCAAGATCGCAGCTTGCGAGGGAGAAAATGCCTGCAAGCAAAACGGATAATTTGGCTATACGGTTCTTTTTCATGTGCCCATTATACACGATATTTTCGCGAGTGCACACTTAGATACATGCCACCCATAAGCCCTTTACAATGAGACGGAAAAACTTTTTTGGAGAGGCCTCATTTTTGAAGAATATTGGGGTTTTGCAGGGGATTTTTTGCTTTTTTGCAGGGATTTTTGGATATTGAGAAAACCTCGATGGCCACTCATAAATGAAAATATTCATTTTCTTGTTGATTCTGAAAATTCACACGCGTATATTTATATCCGCACGCTATTTGTATATGCGTACAGCGTGGTAGGAACGTTTAGCGGCGTTCCGATAAGCCACTGCATGCTAAATTCCAATAGGAGGAAAACACATGGCAAAAAGAATCGCTAAGGTTCTTAAGATGGAACTCCCTGGCGGAGACGCCCATCCAGGACCAAAACTCGCTTCCGCGGGTGTTCAGATGGCCAAGTTCTGCACCGACTTCAATGCGAAGACCGCTGACAGAAAGGGTCAAGTCGTCCCTGTCATCATCACGGCTTACGAAGACAAGTCCTACGACTTCGTCATCAAGACCAGCCCAGCTGCTGGCCTCATCTTAAAGGCTGCTGGCCTTACCAAAGGCTCTGGCAACCCAAAGCAGATTGTCGGTCACATCTCCCAGGCTCAGCTTGAAGAGATCGCGAACTACAAGATGCCAGACCTCAACGCCAACGATATCGAGGCGGCCAAGAAGGTCATTGCCGGCACCGCCCTTAACATGGGCATCGCCGTTGACGAGAAGTAAGGAGGGGCTAGTAGATGAAACACTTCAAGAAATACAACGCCGCCGCCGCTCTCATCGACGCCAGCAAAGAATACTCTATCGAAGAAGCTGCTGCTCTCATCAAGAAGACCAGCACCACCAAGTTCGATAGCACCATCGACATCAGCTTCGCGCTCAATGTCGACCCAACCAAAGCCGACCAGCTTATCCGTGGCACCTTAGCCCTTCCTCATGGCAATGGTAAGACCAAGAAGATCTTAGCCATCACCAACAACAAGCAGGAAGAAGCCAAAGCCGCCGGTGCTGACTTCGTCGGTGCCAAAGACATGCTCGAGAAGATCCTCAACGAAAACTGGTTCGGATTCGATGTCATGGTCGCTACCCCAGATATGATGGGTGAGCTTGGCAAAATGGGTATGGGCCGTATCCTTGGTCCAAAAGGCTTAATGCCAAACCCAAAGACCGGAACCGTCACCATGGACCTCGCGACCGCTATCAGCGAGATCAAACGTGGTAAGATCGCCTACCGTGTCGACCGCGATGGCAACCTCAACATCTCCATCGCTCGCTGCTCCTTCGAGGAAGGCAAGATCATCGATAACCTCAACACCGTTACCGAGACCATCGCCAAGTCCCGTCCGAGCACCGTCAAAGGTAAATTCATCAAATCCTGCGTCCTTCACACCACCATGGGCCCAGGCATGAAGCTCACCTTTGCTTCTAAGAACTAATCGTCCTTAGAGAAACACCAAATTTGGTGAATTGCTTGTTATACCTAAGAGAGCAACGGGCAAGTGCCTTAATAAATACACGTTGCGGAGGATACAGATAATTCATAACCCACTAGTTATATCAAGCTTCACATATAGTCGATAAAGAAAGGAGGAACTACGATGAACGAAAAAGCACTCCAAGCTAAACAAGATGCTGTTAAGACGATCTCTGAAGGCATCCAGAATAGCAAAGCCATCGCCATTGTCAGCTATCATGGCTTGACCGTGGCCGAGATCACCGAACTTCGCCGTAAGCTCGCTGAGAAGAATGCTCGCTTCGGTGTCTTCAAAAACACCATGGTCCGCAGAGCTCTCAAAGAGAACAACATCGAAGGTCTCGATGAATTCCTCGAAGGCCCGAATGCCTTTGTCTTCTCACCTGAAACCAGCTCCGGCGTCAACATCATCTACAAGTACAGCCGTGGCCACGAGAATCTTGTTCTCAAAGGTGGATACGTCGAAGGTCAGGTCGTCGATGCCAAAGGCTTAAAAGCTGTCGCCAAGCTCCCAACCAAGGAGCAATTGCTCTCGATGTTCTGCATGGTTCTCAACGAACCAATCTCTGGATTCGCCAGAGCTATCAAATCTGTTGCCGAAAAGAATGGCGCTCCTGCTGAGGCCGCTGCCCCAGCCGAGACGCCTGCCAACTAATGGAGGAAAAAACAATGGCTGAAAAGTTAACCAATGAACAAATCATTGACACCCTCAAGCAAATGAGCGCGCTTGAGCTTAGCAACCTCGTCAAAGCTGTCGAGGAAGAATTCGGTGTCACCGCTGCTGCCCCAGTGGCCGCTGCTGCTCCTGCCGAGGAAGAAGAGGCCGCCAAGAAGGGCCCATCCGAGGTCTCCTTATTCTTAAAGGGACTTGGAACCGCCGGCAAAGTCGCCGTCATCAAGGCTGTCCAGACCATCACCGGTCTTGGCCTTATGGATGCCAAGAAGCTCGTTGATGCTTGCCCATGCGCCATCAAAGAGAAGATCAGCCCAGTCGAGGCTGAGGCCCACGGCAAAGTCCTCAAAGACGCCGGTGCCGAAATCGAAATCAAATAGTTTCGTTAAACAATTATTTACCTACCCTGCCCAAGGACTCGTCATCTTTGGGTAGGGTTTTGGCGCTTTAAAGGGAGGTAGCGTTATGGCCCAATACTTCGATAACGTGGAAGAGTTAGGCCACCAAGATATCACCATAGAGTTCAC
The DNA here is from genome assembly GCA_946410525.1 of uncultured Caryophanales bacterium. Classification (GTDB taxonomy): domain Bacteria; phylum Bacillota_I; class Bacilli_A; order RFN20; family CAG-826; genus UBA4951. The sequence goes on from CAMKAQ010000001.1 coordinate 17,560, forward strand.
TCTCTTAGGTGAAACCTATTTCTTTAAAAGCGACCTTGGAGTCTTCAGCAAAAGAGGGCTCGACGATGGCACCAGAATATTGCTTGAAACCATCGCCAATCTCTCTTTAGGGAGAAAGATTCTCGACCTTGGGTGTGGAGCGGGACCAATCGGACTAATACTCGCCCACCTCGACCCTACTAGGCTCATCACGTGTTCAGACGTGAACCTTAGGGCCCTCGAACTGACAAGAAAGAACGCCGATATCTTGGGCGTTTCCTCTCAGGTAGAGACCGTCACCAGTGACGTTTACCTCAACATCAACTCCATCTATGACACGATAATCTCTAACCCTCCCATCAGGGCAGGGAAGAAGGTCACCTACAAGATCTATGACGAAGCAGGGGAGCATTTGACCAAAAATGGTTCTCTCATCATCGTCATCAGGGTCAAGCAAGGCGCCCTAAGCGTCAAAGAGCATCTATCCTCTTTATTTAATAAGGTAGAGGTTCTTGCGAAGAAAAAAGGTTATCTCGTCATCCAAGCAAGTGACAAAAAGGAGCTAATTTAATGGCAGCAAAAGCAAACAACGCAGTTAAAGACTACCTTGAGAAGTACCCAACAAGGCTAAATGGCCGTCTTGACTTCTCAAAAATCTCCGGCTCTCTCGAACTCCCATATTTGGTTGAGATTCAGACTGAGTCCTTCAAGCTCTTCCTCAAGAGCGGCATCGATGAGGTCTTCAAAGAAGTCTTCCCGATCGCCAACTACGCTAACACAACGGAAATCCAATACGTCGATTCCCGCTTCGAGGAACCAGAATATGGCCCACTCGAGTGCAAAGAAAACGACCTTACTTATTCAAGCAAGTTAAAGGTCACCCTTCGTATTTTCAATAAGAAAACCGGCGTCGTCAAAGAGGGTGCCGAAGTCTTCATGGGCGATGTCCCAATGATGACCGAATCCGGAACCTTCATCGTCAACGGCGCAGAACGTGTCATCGTCTCTCAGATCGTCAGATCCCCAGGCGCTTATTTCGGCGACACTTTCGACACCAAACAAGGTGTCCATATGTACACCGGCGAAATCATCCCAACCCGTGGTACCTGGCTCCAGTTCGAAACCGACTCCCATGGTCTTATGTGGGTCCGTATCGACCGTCAGAGAAAGATGCCAGCCACCATCCTCTTCAAAGCTCTTGGCTTAGACCAGGGACCAAAAGAGAAGAAGGAAGATGGTTCGATGGCCACTAAAGATTTCGAAACCATCAAAGAACTCTTCGGCGACACTGAGGCCCTTAGAGGCACTCTTGCCAAAGATACTTCCGAGAACTCCAACAAAGCTCTCATCGAAATCTTCCAGAAACTCAAACCAGGCGAGCCTGTCACCAAAGAAGGCGTCGAGAATTTCTTAGTGCAGAAATTCTTCGATCCAAAGAGATATGACCTTGGTCGCGCTGGCCGTTTCAAATACGCCCAGAAGCTCGGCCTTTACGAGAGACTCGTCGGCCGTGTCCTCGCTG
>CAMKAQ010000002.1 GCA_946410525.1 uncultured Caryophanales bacterium
AACGGACAGTCACAAGGCGCGTTTCCGCCGGAAGTGCTAAAGCAAATGCAGCAAAACGGTCAGTTGACAAAGAATACACTGGTTTGGAAACAAGGCATGGCAAATTGGGAAAAGGCAGGAACGAGAGAAGATTTGCAGGGGCTTTTTGTTAATTTGTGCTTTATTTTGCGTAGAGACGGTGGGCTCTGCTAACCGCTTCTTCAGTGACGTCAATGCCAAGTTTTTTGAAGGTATTGAAGTCGGTTTCCTGAAGGATGACGGATGAATGAGCCTGACATCCTTTGAGTTTTGGAAGTTGCTGAAGGGCGATCTTGGCGAGAGGGTTGCTGTTAGCCTGAATGGCAAGAGCGATAAGGACCTCTTCGGCGTGAAGCCTTGGGTTACGATTGTTAAGCGAATTGACTTTGAGATCTTGGATTGGCTTGATGACCTCTGGGGAAATAAGAGGAATCTTATCGTCGATCTTAGCAAGAACCTTTAAGGCGTTAAGAAGGACGGCAGCAGAGGAACCAAATAATGGGGATCTCTTGCCACAGACGATCTTCTTATTTGGAAGTTCGAGAGAGCAGCATGGAACACCGGTGATTTCCTCTTTCTTAAGGCAAGCGGCAACGACCTTACGGTCAGCGACGCTGATGCCAAGGGTGTTCATAAGCATCTCTTCTTTGGTGACGGCCTCATCTTTGAACTTGCCTAAGAAGTTATTCTTCTTCGCTTGGTAATATCTACGGATGATTTCGGCTTTAGAGGCTTCGATAGCGGCTTCTTCGTTCTTGATGGCAAAGCCAATCATGTTGACACCCATATCGGTTGGGGAATTGTATGGACTCTTGCCATAAATCTTCTCGAAGATGGCTTTGAGGAGAGGGAAGGTCTCGACATCGCGGTTATAGTTAACAGCTTGTTTGCCATAGGCTTCGAGATGGTATGGGTCAATCATGTTGACGTCTTCGAGATCAGCGGTAGCAGCCTCGTAAGCGAGGTTGACTGGATGCTTTAATGGGAGATTCCAAACTGGGAAGCTTTCATATTTCGCATATCCAGCGCGAACACCGCGTTTGTTGTCGTGATAAAGCTGAGAGAGACAGGTTGCCATCTTTCCGCTTCCAGGGCCTGGAGCAGTAACAACGACGATTGGTCTAGTGGTCTCGATGTATTCGTTTCTTCCAAGGCCTTCCTCGGAAACGACGACTGGGATGTTGCTTGGATAGCCTTTGATTTCGTAGTGTTTATAGACCTTGATTCCGTTGTTGTTGAGTTTGGTGATGAAAGCGTCAACAAGCGGAAGAGATTGATAGAAAGAGAAGACGACGCTGCTGACATAAAGTTCAACTTCGTTATAGGCGTCGATAAGTCTTTCGACTTCAGCTTGATAGGTGATACCAAGGTCGTTTCTGACTTTGTTGGTGTTGATATCGTTTGAGTTAACGACAATAACGACTTCAACCTTGTCCTTCATGCCTAAAAGCATGTGGAGCTTGGTGTCTGGTTTGAATCCTGGGAGGACTCTGCTGGCGTGATAGTCATCGAAGAGTTTGCCACCAAACTCAAGGTAAAGTTTGTCACCGAAAGAGGCGATTCTCTTCTGGATGTTTTCTCTTTGAACTTTTAAATACTTGTCGCAGTCGAATGCTATCTTGGCCATATATATTCCGCCCTTTTAAATTCCTAGATTAATATACTATTCATATATATGAACCATAAAGAAAAATCGTTCCCAGAAGAGAATTTTTTTAATCCCAGATGTTGTTGCAAATGAGGGTCTTTGGACTTATCGTTGTCGAGGTATGATTACCATCAAAGAAGTCAAAAGCAGAAAAGAACAAAAGGAATTCATTTCCTTCCCAATAAAACTCTACGCAAAATGCCCTTATTTCGTTCCATGCCTCTATATGGACGAGAAACAGCTATTCAAAAAGAACTACTTCTACTACCAAACTTGCGAGGCAGTTTATTTCAATGCCTACAAGGACGGAAAGATGGTTGGAAGAATCCAAGGGATCCTTCAGAAAGCCGCTAACGAAAAATGGAACCAGAAGAGAGTCAGGTTTGGCAGATTCGATTTCATTGACGACATAGAAGTCGCTAAAGCTTTGCTCGATAAGGTAGCGGAATGGGGCAAGACCCTAGGGATGAACGAAATGGTTGGCCCAATGAACTTCAGCGACATGGAAAGAGAAGGCCTTCTCGTCGATGGCTATGAAGAGATGAGCACTTTCGAAGAGAACTACGCTTACCCATATTACAAAGAACACCTCGAGAAGCTTGGTTACAAAGTTGAAGCGAGATGGACCGAATCGATTCTCAAAGCCCCAAAAGAGCACGACGCGAAAATCAAAACCATTGCTGATCACTTAATGAAGAGATACAACCTTCACTTTGTGAAGGAAGGTTCCACTAACCAGATACTCAACAAATACGGAAAAGCCTTCTTCGACATCGTCGAGGAATCCTATAACCACATCTATGGCAGCGTTCCTTTCCTTGATGCTCAAATCAAATCGATGATCGATTCGTTCAAACTCATCTTAAGCAAAAGATATCTTCACCTCCTTTTAGATGAGAATGAAGAGATAGTCGCTTTCGCTTTAGCGTTCCCTCGTGTCGGCGAGGCTATTAAGAAATCTAACGGCCATTTGACCCCTGCCGCTTTATTCCGTTTGCTCCCAATCATCAAACGTTCACGTTATTTAGACCTCGGGCTTATAGGCGTCAAAAAGAAATACCTCGACAGCGGTGTCGCCTGGATCATCCTTTCGATGCTTATGGAACAACTTGAATCAGGAGAAATAATCTCCGTTGATACCAACTTAAACTTAGAAGACAATCTCGCGATGACGAACAATTGGAACCGTTTTGACAGAAAGATCGTCAAAAAATACGCGACTTTTGTCAGGGATATTTAAATATTTGCAGAAATTATTAGTTCTTTTGAGGTTTTTGAGAAGCCTGTTCTTTTTGAAGCTGTTTCCTTCTCTCCATTTGCTGTTTTAGGAACTTCGCTTCAAGTTCTTTTTGTTTCTTGATCTCTTCCTCTTTTTTCTTTTCTAGCTCATCAAAGTGCTCTTTCACTTCTTCTTGAATGGCAGCGTCTTTGAATTTGAGGAATCCGTTGCGATAAGCAATCTCGAAAGAATAGAGTCTCCCATTACTCAGTTGGAGATACTGTCCTTCGATTTTCATGATGGTGAGGGTCGTGCCTTCTTCGGTGAGAACCTTTTGGCCAATGACTTTGTTAATGTCCATTTGTCTCCTCCATTCTTGCTTAGCGCCTGAAAACATAGGAATTATCGCCACTTAAAACATGTCCATAAGTGGTTTTAAACTATGTTCCCTTTATTCCATAATAACTTATTTTTTGGATAAATTGTAAGAAAAATGAAAAAGCACGGATGTGTCCGTGCATTTCTCGTTTTAATCGTTTTTACATGACATTCATCACAAAGAGGATGAAACGGCCAATCGCCGCTAAACCTAAGATAATGAACGCAATGCCATAGATAATGCCGATGGTGCTAAACGTTGTATCTGAGCTCTTACGAAGTTTAATAAGCGTCAACGGAGCGAAGACAATGCTAATGAGGAGTGTTAGCACAGAGGCTCCAAAGACCGGAACGAACACGACGAAAGCGGCAATCGCGGCGCCAATCGCGTCTCCATACTCTCCTGTTTTGCCTGCTTCCAATATTTCTTGGAAGTTAATGCTCCAGATGAGCCATGAGCACATCGCGACAATAATGATGGCGATCGTTGCGCAGACAAACAAAGGTGTTTGCTTATTCTCGGGGACCTTGCCCTCATCGTCATAGACATCTCTCATGGATTAATCTCCTATGTGAAGTTTTCTCAATTGTATTTTACCACTTGGAAAAGGCAAGTTTACACAGAGCTCGCGTATGTGGCGACAAATGTAATTGTCGAGTTGGCATAAGGCTCAAGGTTGTATTCTTCCAAATCACCTGTCATAAGAGTCTCGCCGGTTTCTTCACAGTACCAGCCCATAAAGTATCGGTATTGCTCTTCTGGCTCGGCGTCTGGGTCATATTTGGTTGGTGGCTCATAATCGTTAAAGGTGACGCCGTAGTACGCCATCTGATAATCGTCTTGGAGAACAGTACCATCGTCATCAAGGAAAATGACGTGAGCGCTTAGCGCAGTGACAACATATGAAGCAATGAGGCTTGTGTCTCCAGTGACAACAATCTCGGTTTCTTCGTTAAGAGAATTTCCGTCACTATCGTAGAAACCGTTGAAGCTATAGCATCCATTTGTATCTGGTTCTCTATAGAAATCAAAACCGCCGGTGTCTTCGCAACTATAGAAGTTGACGGTTCCACCATAGGTTGTTTGGGCCGTGCCAAGAACAGTTTCACCATCGTAATCGTAGTAAGTGACCGTGTAGTATCTGTCGCCTTCTTCGAAGATTGCGTAATATTCGTCATCGCCTTCGATGAAGTCAAGAACCTCCATAGGCATTTCTTCACTGCCGATCTCCTCTACCCATCCAGCAAAGAAGAAGACGCTTGTGTCTGTTGGTTCTTTGTAAGGCTCGTCACTATATGGGTACATGATCCTATCGCCAAGAACACCAGTCTGTTCGGCAAGAATCACAGTTCCATCTTCGTTATAGAAGGTAATCGTGTAAGTCTTCGTCTCTTCGCTGAAGACGGCATAATAATCTTGGTCGTTGTATGCGTAATAGAGGGTGTCGTACGCCTCTCCTCCAACAGTCATTGCCCACCCCAAGAATGTGCATACGGTTTCGCCAACCGTTCTGCTTTCTGCAATGTCTTCAAGGCTCGTTTCTCCTTTATAGACAACTTCTTCTCCGTATTCAGCGATTTGGGTGTAAAGGAGCTCTGTTCCGTCTTCGTTCCAGAAGTTAATTGTGTAAGTCGGAATAGGCGGGACGAAAGAATAGTTCTTCTCAAAATAAACCTGAGAAGAAGACTCTCCGCCATATGTACTTGTTGCGGATATGGTCAGTTTGAGACCGTTGTCTCCACCGTCCATTCCACCAACGTAGAACGACTGTGTCGCACTTAAGTCGGTGACTTCATAAATCCTGGTGAGCTTCTCGTAGTCTTCTTCTCTGTCGATGAAACTTTCTCCATCAGGGTCTTCTTCAATAGGCTCATCACTGTATGGTTCTCTATATGGGTTGCCACTGCTTTCAATGGTCTCAGGATAATTGGCATAGTCGCCAACGATCTTGGCTTCTAAAGAGCCGTATTCGTAATAGCCATAAGGATCCTCAATGTTGATTTTGCCATCGAGGCACTGGGTCTCCTCGTTGAGAGAGAAGTCCGCAGTGATCACGAAGTCGGAAGCAGGAATGTCGTTGGTCTTAACCCTCTCGCTGAAGACGCCGTAGGTATGGTCTCCGTCTATGACCGAGACGGAAAGACGGTAGGTTGTCGACGGAGTGAGATCGGTGAATCTTCCTTCCTCAAAGGCAAAGAAGCCTTCATCGTTATCTGCTGTCTCTTCCTCAGGGAAATAGGATTCGAGTTCAAAGAACTGCTCATATTTCTCGAGACGATTTTCAAGAACGACGACAGCAGAGTCCGCGTTCTTGTAATTTAATTCGAAAGAGTATGAGAGTGTATTAGCCGTGCTCTCATATTTGAATTCATTAACAGACGGAACAAAGATAGCAGAAGCAACAACCACAACTGTAGCTGTGGCCACTGCTGCTGCAGTTCCTCCGGCAACAGCTGCGCTAGTGCTGACGGCAGCAGTTGAAGAGGCGGCCGCGGTAGTCGTTGTCGTAGCCGCGGTAGTTGCTGTTTGAGCAGCGGTCGAGCTCGCCGATGAGAGAGTCTCCTGCTCCTCAAGTTTTTTCGTATCTATGGAGACGTGATGGGCGTTTGCGTGACTATGAAAAGTATTGGAGCGGATTTGGCACTCCTTGTTAATTCCTCCATAGTAACGGTTGGTATAGTCGCCCATAAAATGTCAGGAAATTGTATTAGTTTTCAGAATTCTGTGCAGGTTTTGCAGCAGATTTTGGGTTTTCTCTCTTTTCGGAAGGATCGCGGTAAGAAAGTGAGATCTGGTTGAATGGGATGTCGACTCCGTTGTTGACGAAGAGAAGATAGAGCTCTCTGTTAAGAGCACGTTCGACGGCAAATCTATCTTTCTCGTCACAATGGCAAGCAATCTTAAGATCGACGCTCGAAGCGCTTAAGGCAGAGACACCGAGGTATTCAGGTTCACCAACCATCTGAGGGATGTTGGCTTTGATCTCATTGAGGTTGTTACGGATGATTTCCTCAACGCGTGGGAGGTTCTCGTTGTAGTCGATGGTGATGACCGCTAAAGCGAGAGATGGGTTCTCACTGAGGTTAACGACTGTGGTGATGTGAGAGTTATTGATGGTTTTGACGTTGCCGGAAAGGTCAACAATCTTGGTCGTGGTAAGACCGATTTCGGTAACGGTTCCGTAATAGTCATCGATGACGACGATATCGCCGACTTTGAATTCGCTTTCGAAGACGATGTTAAGACCAGCGATGATGTCACTGATGAGTGACTGGGCACCAAGACCAATGATAAGAGCGATGATGCCAGCGCTAACAAGAAGTGCGGTTGAGTTAACGCCCCAAACGGCAATAACGAGAAGGATTGAAACAATGAGTCCCGCGTAACGGGCAAAGGAAGCTAAGAGGCTGAGGGTTGTCTTGGTTTTGGAGGAAACTCCTTTTGGAAGACGGAGGATGAGGTTGAGCGCATTAGCGATGCCCATGCAAAGGCAGATGTAATAGATGCTGCCGAGGATGCGTGGCCAGACATCATCGAAGCCGCCAGTCATTGGGAAGGAGAGCCTAAGGCTTGTAGCAATGAGTTTACCTTTCCAGATTGTTGGAGCAAGACTCATGACAACAACATAAGCGACGGCAAGAATCCATAAAACGATTCCTGAGATGAGGTTGACTTTCTGTCTCTTGGACATTGAAAGCCATTTTTCTTTGAGGTTTGACATATAAATCTCCTGAGATAACAAAAAAATCTTACCACTATGTGGTAGGAGATTAATACATTCATTTTCGTTGAATATAAAAAACCAGGCCTCGAGCCTGGGATTTTATTGGTTGGTGGAGCCGGCGAGAGTCGAACTCGCGTCCGAAGGATCTCCAACGAGGACGCCTACAGTTTAGGCTTCGTCGGAATTTAACTAACCGCTATGACGAAGTCAAAGAGCGGAAAGCTAGACCAATTGAATTTCACCATTTCCCTCTAGTCAAAGGTACGTGGCTATTGCCTTTGTATGATGCCCGAAACGCTTGAGAGGCAAGAATCAAGCGAAGGACACGCTGCTCCTGGATCTATGCCAGGAAACCCTCAGGTTACTGATTAAGCGCAAGCGTACGAAGCGCGCATAGCACGGTTCGCATGGATATAACTGTTGTCAGTTATTGGTTTTTGATCTTAAGGTTTATCAGACCACTGCAATCCAGGCCAGATCAATCCCCCGTCAAAACCGGAACGACCCCAACTATTTAGAACAACCCCAAGTTTGTGCTTGGGTGATTTAGTATAACCAATTTTGGTAGGTACGCAACTTTTTCCTTTTTGCAAACCTAAAAGGTTTAATTGCCTAAGCACCAACTTTGTTGTAGAGTTTCCTTGCGTAAAATTACGAAACTACTATGGCAAAAAGAAAAATAAAAGCGACAACAGTCAAACCTACACAGCAAAAAGAAAAGAAATCATCGGGTCTTTGGGCCAAGATCAAATTCCTTTTCAGCACCCTTGTCTCTAACGAGAGATGTATCGAAGGCGGAACCAAAAAGCCTTGGTATGCGGCTATCTGCGTGGCTATCGTGGCCTGCCTTATCGCCGTTATCCCAACTATGGTCAGCTACTTCACGAGAAGCGGCGCGGCCTTCTTCAACAGTCCATATTACAGCCTCGACACTTCCTTGACCGAATTCGAAAAAGCCCTTCATGACGAGAACGTCTCCATGAAGATCGAAGGCAACAAGTTAACCGTCAACGAAGAGGATTGGAAAAAGGTCTGCAAAGACAAAGACGGCAATCAGGCTGACTTCTACGGCCACTACTACACCGTCAAAGAATCCAAGCTCGTTGCCGAAGGCAGCTCTTCCGAAGCCAACAAGCCAGTCATGGAAGAAGTCACCTACTGCGACCTTGCTGTCTATTATGCCAGCAACGCCAAACTCGCTGATTCTTCCTTATACGCCTACGCCACCACAGTCATCCTTGCCAAGAACGATCCAAACGCCGGACTCAACACCACTGAGACCACTTGGAGCACAAACCTCATCGTCTTCGGTGAAGAATCGTTCGTAGCTTTCAAGAAACCTGCAGGAACCAGCTCCTATGCTTCTGCCATGCAAGGCAAATATGATTTCGCTGAGAAGTTCGATCTCAAGAACCTCTATAGCGAGAACATGAAAGGCGAAGCCTATGAGCACACCTACGGCACCGCCGCACACAGAGACGAAGTCCTCGAAGCCTACAAAGGATTCTTCGCTGCTTCCTATGAAAGCACCAAGGTCGCTCTTGCCTGGCAATACACCGGCATCGCCTTTGCCATCAACGTTGGCCTTGTCTTCCTCTATGGTCTTCTCATCTTCCTTATGACAAGAGGCAAAAAGACAAATCCATTCCACGTCCTTACCTTCTGGCAGACCCAGAAGATCAGCTACTGGGAATCCCTTGCCCCTGGCATCCTCTCCCTTATCGGATTCATCCCTTTCTTTGCGAACTTGAACCTCACCATGTTCCTCTTCCTCTTCTTGATGGGTGCGAGAACCATGTGGATGAGCACGAGACAGCTCCGTCCTCAGTACGAATAAGAAATAATAAAAACGCCTCACCGTTACGATGGGGCGTTTTCTTTTTGCTTATCAGTCGCCGTAGTCGCTTCCGCGGCTCTTATCTTCGACGTAGATCTTAAGAGGATCGGTGATGTCGTGAATCTCACGATAGATGAATCCGTCTCGCACGATGAATGGCGATTCAAAGTCGCCGGTGAAGATGACCTTCTCATTATTCGCGACAATCTCATCGATGGCTTTCATGATCTCCTCGAAGCGTTCCGCTCTCTTTTCTTTGAAGCCGGTTAGTCCGACATAGAACCAAGGCTCAACGAAGAAGAGGTGTCCTTCTTTGGTGGTGTATGCGTTGCAGAATGGGTTCTCTTTATCAACGTATGGGGTGTATTTATCAAATTCTGGGTAAATCATAACGGTAAGTATTTTATCTCAAATATTCTATTTGTGATAAGGCTCGTTGTGAAGAATCTTGAATGAGCGGTATATCTGCTCAAGAAGGATGATTCTTGTCATCTGATGAGTGAAGGTCATCTTTGAAAGAGTAAGAGTGGCGTTTCCTCTCTTTCTCATTTCGCTAGATAAGCCTAAAGACCCTCCGATGACAAAAGTGATTGAGGAACCTCCGTCCCTCATCCACTTATCTAGACGTGAGGATAGCTCAACTGAGTCAGGCTGTTCTTTGCCTAAATCAAGAAGGATGACAAAGTCATTAGGTTTGATTTTGGCGAGGATCTTCTCGTTCTCCTTGTTCTTAACCTCTTCCATCTCAGCAAGGGAATCGCCTTTCTTAGAAGGGAGGTCATCGACTTCTTCGATATCCACTTTCGCATAGGGAGTGAGTCTTTTAAGGTATTCGTTTTGAGCCTCTTTCCAATAGGTTTCTTTGAGGTGTCCAACGACAAGTAATCTTATCTTCATAAATCCCCTCCTCTTGTTGATTCGTGTTGCTTAAGGCAAACGATGTCGATGTTATATGGAACTTCTTTCTTCCTGAATGTCTTTTGATAAGCCTCTAAAGCAAGCTCAGGGAGATTGCATTCCTCAGACAAATGAGCAAGATAAATCCCTTTGGTTTTAGGTCCAACAAGCTCAGCGAGGTAGAGCGCACTGTCAACGTTTGAGAGATGTCCTTCGTCTCCTTTGATCCTTCTCTTCAAGACAGCAGGTCTATTGCTCTTAAGGAGCATCTTGAGGTCATGGTTTGATTCCATAATGTAGTAGTCAGCGTCCTTAAGATAGCTAAGAGACTCCTCTGGAACATATCCGGAGTCAGTGAGATATACGAGTTTGCTTTCGCCTGATATGACGACATACCCAACTGGGTTTGAAGCGTCGTGGCTTGCCATGAACGGAATGATGGTGATGCTCCCTATTTCAAAGGAATCAAAAGGTACGACTTCATGGTCGAGATAATCGATTGTTCCTTTTGAGGCATAAATAGGAACTTTCCCTTTATACATCGGAAGGTTTTTGATGTGGTCAGTATGTTCGTGGGTGATTAAAATCCCCTGCAAATCCGCTTTCGTTTTCTTAATCGAGGCAAGAGCGGCGCTTACTCTTTTCATCGGAAGGCCCATATCGATTTGGATAAGGGTTTCTTCGTCAAAAAGCAAAGTGGCATTACCTTTAGAACCACTTCCGACAACGACAAAGGAAATCATTTTTATTCTTCAGAGATATCGATGCCGCTATTAGAGGATGAAGAATGTGCGTGGTAGCGGCCACCCATCTCTTCGTAGCCTTCTTCTGCTGCATTATCAAAACGCTGGTTCCTTGGGGTGAACATGATGGTCATCTTGCCTTGCTGACCGTTACGGTTCTTAGCGACGACAAGGGTGGCACCCTCTGGCTTACCAGAATTGTCGACCTGTTCGTTTTGCTCTTCGGCCTCTTGGGCTTCATTGCTCTTAAGAGGGTTGCTCTCTTTGACTTTCATGCCCTGGTTCTTGTAGTACTGTGGACGGTAAAGCATCAAAACGATGTCAGCGTCTTGCTCGATGTTGCCGGACTCTTTTAAGTTGGCAAGACTTGGGATGTGGCTTTCGTTCTTGTCGGCTTCACGGCTAACCTGAGCAAGGGCCATGACTGGGACTTCAAGGTTACGGGCAAGCTGTTTTAAGGTCTTGGTGATAGCGCCGATCTCAAGGGTACGGCTGTCGTATTTGCCTTGGACATCAACGATGTTGATATAGTCGACGAAGATCATCGCAAGATCTGGGTTGTTGGCTTTGAGTTTATGAGATTTGGCAACGATGTCTCCTAATGACTGGTTTGGAGTGTCGTCGAAATAGAGCTTGGTGTTGCCAATCGATTTGAGAGCGGCATCGACCTTCTCCATTTCACGTTTCCTTAAGCGGCCGGTTGAGAGGTCGCCGATATCGACGAGGGCCTCACTGGCGATAAGACGTTTCATGATGAGGTCGTTGGCCATTTCGCAAGAGAAGATGGCGACCGTTTTATTGGTGTTCTGAGTGGCTTTGAGAGCGAAGTTAAGCATCAAAGCGGTCTTTCCCATGGAAGGACGGGCGGCAAGGATGATGAGGTTGCCTTTTTGCCAACCGTGGGTGAAGGCGTTGAGCCTAGAGAAACCAGTGTCGATTCCAGTGATGCCGTTATTGGCGATCTTGGATTCTTTGCGGATGTTCTCTCTTGTCATGTCACTTACGTCTCTAGCGGAGATGAAGTTGGCAATCTGCCTCTTAGAGGCAATATCAGAAAGCTCCTGAGTGTTCACCGAAATGAAATCGCTGATATCTTCGATTCCCTTTTCGTTATATTCCTTGAGGATTGATTCGAGTTTGGTGAGGTAGGTTCTTAAGACCGCTTGGTTACGGAGAATGTTCACATAGTGATCAATGTTCGTGAACTGAATAGGGGACTGAAGAAGCTCCATGATGTAGTCGGTGGAACCGGCGTCTTCAAGGACGCCCATATTGACGAGCTGATCAACCAAGGTCTGAGCGTCGATTGGCTTGTTATGAGCATCAAGCTCCTTCATGGCTCTGAAGATGAGGACGTTACGTGGGTCTTCACCGGAAAAGTCCTCCTCTCTAAGAGAGGTAAGGGTGCTTGAAGCAAGGCTCTCTTCCATGAGGATGGCGCCTAAAACAGAGCGTTCCGCTTCGATGTTGGATGGAAGTTTCGTCTTCTTGGCCATTCTTATTTGTCCTCGCTGATGTGGACGCTGACGGTACCAATGACTTGGCCCGCTTGCCCTTTGTATAATTCGATTCTGAGTTTGGTGTATCCGAAAGCATTCGCAGGGGTTTTGTCGATGAATTTGCGTTTATCGATGGTGATATCCCACTGCTTCTTCATGCCTTCTTCGATCTCTTTTGGAGAGATGGTTCCAAACATTCTGCCATCGGATCCGCCTTTGGCTTTGAACTCGACGTTGATGCTCTCAAGTCTCTTGGCGAGGACCTCGGCTTCTTCTTTGAGCTTCTTTTGTCTAGCGGCCTCTTCGGCGTTGTCTTTCTGAAGCTGGGCTTGGCTTCCTTTGGTGGACACGCAAGCGAGTCCCCTTGGTATGAGGAAGTTAGAGGCGTAGCCATCATTGACTTCTTTGGTTTCGCCTTTCTTACCAACTCCTTTGACATCTTTGAGCAATATGACTTTCATACGAATTAATCTCCTTCTTTAAGTGCGTTTCTCGCGCTGTCGAGATACTGAGACAAGGTGGATAAGAGCCTTGTGGCGGCTTTCTCGACTGGTACGTCGCCAAGTAGTGTCGCTGCGCTTGTGAAGTGTCCTCCACCGCCGAGTTTCTCAAGAATGAACTGAACGTTCACGGAGCCATCGCTTCTTCCTGAGATACGGACTTCGCTGTCGGCTGTTCTTCCGATAACAAACGCAGCATTGACGCCTTTGAGCTGAAGCAACGTGTTACAGACCTTCGCGATGGTCGTCCTTTCGATGATGTCTCTATCATCGGAAACGCAATAGACGACGCCATAGAATGGGGTCTGGATGGTTGAGATGATTTTGTTGATGAGGGAGTATTCCTCGTACTCATCCTTAAGGTAGTCGTCAGCAATGCTGTTATCAGCACCGTAGCTCTTAAGGGTTTGAGCGGCTTCGAACGTTCTCATACCAACGGCCTTGCTCTTGAAATACGAAGTATCCATGAAGATGCCAGAGAGCATGATGGTCGCGAATGCAGGTTTGATTTCGATACGTGGGTTAGCGTTCGAATATTTGATCATCTCAGTGATGAGCTCAGTTGCACTGGCGGCAGTTGGATCGATGTAAGAAAGAACAGGTCTTTCTGGGTATGATTCACCACGGCGGTGATGGTCGATGATCATGGTCTTGCTTGAAAGCTCAAGAAGTCTTGGGGCCATGGTGATTTCAGGATTGGAAACGTCGACAACAATAACAAGCGTGGTTTCTTTGATGGTCGAAGCGGCTTGTTCTGGAGAGATGGTCATCTTTTCGTGAACGTCTCTAGAGAAAGCAGATTGGAAGGCCAAACGGGTCTTCTTCTCAGCGCGCTTAGGCGTGTAAACGATTTTGCTTGGAACACCAACCCAATCGCAGACCGCCATCATACCAAGAGCGGCACCTAAGGCGTCCATGTCCATGTCGGTATGGCCCATAATGAAGACATTGGATGATCCACGGATGATGGTCGCAACGGAATCGGCCATGGAACGGACTTTGACCTTCGAGGTGTTTTCAACGCCTGTGGACTTGCCTCCGAAGAAGGCGAGTTCCTGTCCATAGTGAGAGACGACGACTTGGTCGCCGCCACGAGAGAGGGCGACGTCTATGGCGTCGTTAGCCATATCGTTAAGCTTGGCGATATCTGGGAAGTCGTGAGCGATACCGATCGAGATGGTAAGAGGAGTGTCTTCTTTCTCTTCGGCTTCACGGACCTTCTCAACGAGGGAGAATTTGTCTTTCTCCATTCGCATTAAGGAATTGTAGTTACAGACCATGAAGTAGGAGTCAGTCTTGATACGACGGACAAGAACGCCGAACTCACGGCAGTAATCGTTGATGATGGAACGGACCTTCATGATCTGCTCAGACATTTCGTCTGTGTCAGAAGAAACGTCGTTGTAGTTGTCGATCATGATGACGCCGAGAACGGTAGCCTGCTCACGGGAGTAGGTGGCCATCTCTTCGAACTCAGTCTTGTCGTTGAAGACGAACATCTTTGGCTGAGAGAGGTATCTTACTTCGTAAAGTCGTTGTTTGATTGTGACTTTGATGGTCTTGCCTGGAACACCGTTAACGAGTTCCCTAAGACCTGGGGCGAATTGATAAATATCAGCATCGACGATGTCGATCTGCATGTCTTTAAACATGTTGTTGGCCCAGATGACGATGCCATCTCCATCAACGACGACCAAACCGATGTGGGCGAAGTTATAAGCGTTTTGAACATCTCCACCGATGAGCGAAGCGGCTTCTTGGTCGTTGCTTTGTCTCTTGCGGCCGATCTTAAGAAGGGCGAACCAGAAAACGAAGGCATCGATGAAGAGGAATGCGGTCGCTACGAAGAGAAGGTAGAACTGAATATTCTGTGATTCCTGAATGCCGAAAAAGTTACCAAACCAGAACACGATGAAAGCGATTGTAATCGCTGCTTGGATACCATAGATGACAAAGAGAGCTATGCGGGTTTTCGAAATCAGTTTGTTCATGGTTAATGTTAATTATATCGTTATCCCGTTATGGGATAAACCTTTAGGTGCGCAAAAAAGAGGCCACCGTTAGAAATAGTGGCCTTTTGCTGAGGATTTTGAGGTTTTCATTTCACTTTCTTGAAAAGAAGAGAAATGGAATTTATGACAAGAAGCAGGGTTAAACCGGTGTCGGCAAGGACAGCCGCCCAAAGTGGGAAAGCCTCTCCGAAGATGATGGAAAGAGCGGCTATTGCAACCTTAACGACAAGGGAGGCAACGATATTGAATGTGGCCTTGGCTTTGCCGGCTTTGGCGATCTTGACCGCTTTGACGACTTTGCGGAGATCGTCATTCATGACGACAACGTCCGCGCTATCGACAGCCATGTCGCTTCCAGCACCGCCCATGGCGATACCAACATCCGCTAGGGCAAGGGATGGAGCATCGTTGATACCATCACCAATATAAGCAACTCCGCCTTTATGGTTGTTGATCTCTTCCTGGAGGATGCGTTTCTTGTCCTCTGGGAGAAGCTCGCTGTATACCCTCTTTGCACCGACAAACTCGCCAATCTCTTTAGAGATGTCGTTTCTATCGCCGGTGAGGATGATGGTTTCGATATTCATCGAAGAGAGGCTGTCGACCATCTCTTTCGCGCTGTCTTTGACTTTGTCTTTAAGCGTGGCGTGACCAACATATCTGCCATCAACGGCAACATAGGTTGTTGAGCCTTTTTTGTCACACTTAACGAAAGCGATCTTATGGTCTTCAAGAAGGTGAGCGCTACCAGCCAATACGTGATGACCTTTGTAAGTCAAAGCGACGCCTTTTCCAGCAATCTCATCATATTCGGAAATGAACTCCTGGTATTCGCTTCCGTCGTCATCGCCCATGAGGGCTTTTGCGAGAGGGTGATTGCTCCTAGATTCGGCTGCAAAGAGATATTCTTTGAATAACTCTTCTTCGATCTCGTTCTTTTTGAAGTGGTCGATGGAGAACACGCCTAAGGTGATGGTGCCGGTCTTGTCGCTAGCGACCGCATCCAAAGAGCTCAGCCAATCAAGATAGGAGGCACCTTTGACAAGAACGCCATTCTTTGAGGCAAGGCCAATCGCGGCAAAGTATGCGAGCGGCACGGACACGACGATCGCACATGGGCAAGAGATGACAAGCAAGCAGATCGCGCTATATAACCATGAAGCCCAAACGGTTGGTTCGCTGATGCCAATAAAGAGAGGTGGAATGACCGCTACAAGAACGGCGATTAAGCAAACAATTGGGGTGTATATTTTTGCAAAAGCCGTAACAAATCGCTGTGCTTTTGACTTTGAGGACTCCCCTTCTTTAACGAGTCTGATGATCTTGCTGACGGTTGAGTCTTCATATTCTTTGGTGACTTCGACAACCAATGAACCTGAAACCAAAGTGGTTCCAGAATTGACGTTGTCGCCAACACCCATTTGTTGTGGGAGGCTCTCTCCGGTCAGGGAAGCCATGTTAACTCCGCCATTACCGGAGACAATCACGCCATCTGCTGGGATGATGTCACCGACTGAGACAAGAATCTGGTCACCGATCTTAAGGGTTTCTGGATCGACTTCTTCTTTCTTGCCTTCGTGGAGCAAGCAAGCTTTCT
>CAMKAQ010000003.1 GCA_946410525.1 uncultured Caryophanales bacterium
AAACGAATACCATGTCATCTCTAACGGCGTTTCCGATTTCTTCCATCCAATCGAAGCCCTCAAACCAGAGGAACTGAATGGCAAATTCGTCGTCACGATGGTTGGAAGACTTGCTGATGAAAAGAGGCAGGACCTCATCATCAAAGCAGTCGCCAAATCCCGCTTCAACGAATATATTCAGATCATCCTTTGTGGCGCTGGACCAAATAAGAAAAAGTACGAGAAACTCGCAAAAAAAGTCAAATTAGCGAACCCTCTCATCATCAAATTCTGCAAGCAAGAAGAGCTCCGTGAAGTTCTTAACTTCACTGACCTTTATGTACACGCCAGCACATACGAGATCGAAGGCATTTCCTGCATCGAGGCCTTTGCTTGTGGCGCTGTGCCAGTCGTCAGCGATTCCGATGAATCCGCGACCAAATCCTTCTCCCTTAACGACAAGGAATGCGTCTTCAAAGCTGGAGACCCAGATAGCCTTTGTGACCGTATCGACTTCATGTATGAAAACCGCCAGGAAAAGAGGAAACTCTCTAGCCTCTACTTAGAATTCTCTAAGAAGTTCGCTCTCCCTCGTATGGTCGATGCCATGGAAGAAATGCTTGGCGATGCGATAAGCGATATCGAAAACGGCCAAGACTTCCCAACGCTCTATCCAGATAAGAAGGATAAGAAACTTGCTGCGAAGATCTTCAAAAAGCTCATTAAGCAAGGCGTTGTCAAAGAACTTCCTGATTATTGCAAATGATGAAAATCACCGAATCGGTAAATCGGTGATTTTTTTGTTTACAAAGTAAAAACTCCCAAGTATAATCGGTAAATCGGTAAAGCACTTATGAAAAAGTATTCCAAAAACCAACTCCAAAGATATCCGATTTATCTCAAATACCTCCGCCAGTTAAAAGAGCAGGGGTACATCTCGGTTTCTTCGCCTCTTATCGCCAAAGAACTTGGCTATAGCGAGGAGCAGATCAGAAAAGACCTTCAACTCGTCAGCAATGAAGCAGGACGTCCAAAGAAGGGAAGAAACATCGATAAGCTTATCGAGACTCTTGAGAACTTCCTCGGATATAGCTCACAGGCAAACGCCCTTCTTATCGGCGTCGGTCATTTAGGCAACGCCCTTATGAATTACCCGTTCTTTGAGGAAATGGGCATAACCATCATGGCGGGCTTTGATGAGGACCCAGCCAAAATCGGGACCCTTACGAACGGCAAAAAGATCCTCGATATGAAGGAGCTTCCTCGTTATATCAAGGACTATAAAGCCCACATCGTCATTCTTACCGTTCCGGCTAATGTTGCCCAAAAAGTCACTGACTACGCAGTGAAATCAGGAGCCAGAGCCATTTGGAACTTTGCCCCAATCCATATCAATGCCCCAGCAGGAGTCGTCATCGAAGACGTCAATATGGCATCTTCCTTAGCCGTCCTCTGGCATAGATATCTCAACTTAAAGAATATCGACTAGTTGTTTTTGAAATGATATAGGCCGATCGACACGGCATTATCAAGGTTAAGAGAATCAATCTCACTTGATTGGGCGATTATCAAAGGATCGCCCTTTTTTAAATATTCGGCAGGGAGTCCAGTCGCTTCGTTTCCAAAGACCAAAGAATATGGTTCTTGTTTCTTGGCTTCCCTTAATTCCGTCTTAGCCTGAAGCATGAACGGATAGAGGTGGTGGCCTGGGAACTCCTTTTCGTATTCCTCAAAAGAGGAATAATAACGGAAAGGCAATGAGAAAATCGCACCCATTGAGGAACGGACGCACTTAGGGTCGAAGCAATCGGCTGCCGGTTTGATGATGGCGATGCCACCGATCTCAAAAGCGGCCCCTGACCTAAGGATGGTTCCTAGGTTGCCCATGTTGGAAGGATTGACTAAGACGAGGTGATTCTTCTTCTCGTCTAGCTTGGATTCGAATTTCATGAACTCACCGATAGCCATGACATTGTCTTTGCCAGATAAAGCGGTGAAGATTTTCTCGTTATTCAAAATGACGGGGATTTTAGCTTCTCTTGCTAGAGAAACGAGCTTATCAAAAGTCTCATCCCTTTTCTGTTTTGGGTTAATATACACGCGTTTTGCCACGGATTTTTTGCGTTTGAGCATCTCAATCGTGAGGGTTGTCCCTAGCGCGTAAGAGGTATCGTTGTTCTTGCTATATTTTTCCACCCCTCAATTATAGCGACATTTTTAGGAAAATGAGCCTCTTCCTCTCTATATGAAAGTAGGAGGCAACAATATGGATAAAGATCCAGTAAGAATTGGTCGCATCAACATCAAAGTCGAAAAGGCCCTCGGATACGATTTCGGGGAGAATATCTTCTGTTACATCAGCGAAGAAAAACTAAGGGAATTCGCTTCAAGATGGCCAAGCGGTTACCTTAAGAAAGTGGAGGAATCCGCTCACATAATGAAGAACCCTCTCTATGTCGGCATCGATACGAAAAACAAGAGGCTCTACTATGTAAAAGAGTACATCGTGAATAACTCCTCTTTCAAAAAGGCCTGCCTTGTCCTTTCTTTTGAGAAGCAGCTTTCCCTAATGGATATCATCGCTCTCGACGAAAAGAAAATGGCCCTCATTTCGAGGACCACTAGATTCGTTGCGGCTAAGTCTTAATAACCTGTCTCGTGAACGTATCTTCTTGCTAAGAGATTGTTGATGAGGATGAGAGCGAAATCGATGAAGGTGATGATCGCGAAGATGGAAAGGATGGAGATAAAGACACCAGCCCAACCATTTCCTGCCGAGAAAGCATCTGGAAGATAGCTAGACATGATGAAGGTGTTTGAATCAAACACAAGAGTGCTATAGGTCGAACCGCTCACAAGAAGCTTTCTCATCAATGAGAAAAGGTAATAGAAGATAGGGATGAATAACGGGAACATGCCATAAGACCATTTGACCGTTCCTTTTTCTCCGAAAAGAATCCAATCAAGAAGGATGGCAAGAGGGAAGAAGACAAATGAGAGCAGCGAATAAAGAAGGGTGTCCGCTTTCATATAGTCAACACCGACGAAATAACAATAGAACGGATGGATGACGGCTAAAGAGACAAGAAGCGCAAGGGCACCATGGAAAAGGAAAGGCACGACGCCAGGGGCGATTGTTGTTCTCTTTTCTTTCATGCCGATTGCGTTGGCGATTATCTCAGAGAGGATGATGATGCATCCAAATAAGGTGACGATGGAGGCATAACTTCCAAAGCCCACCCAAAAATTGTTCACCGCGTTGGTGGTGAGCTGAACCGTAAGAGTCCAGACTCCTAGCGCTAGGATGACGATACGGTATATGAGTGCGATAAGTCTGTCTCTGATAACCATGGGGCTATATTTTCCTCTTTTTCCTCCTCTTTTCAAGAGGGGTGACGGGCAATGGAGGATAAATAAATGTACTTTCTATGGTAAAGAAAAGAATAATGAAAAGATAGTTATTTCTTCCTTGCTAAGGATAGGCAATGTGGCTAAACTAATACGGCACGGCGGAATTGGTGAAGTGGTCTAACACAACCGGCTGTGAACCGGTCATTCGGGAGTTCAAATCTCCTATTCCGCCCCAGAATGAAAATTAACGGCAGAAACAACCTGCCGTTTTTTTGTGTCTTTTGTCTAAAACGTACCATCTCAAAAACACTATGTTTTATATGCAATAAAACACCGGTTAATAATCTCTTTGGACATAAAATACAAATATTATATACAAAGTATATAAATTCAAGTTTCCTCTATTTTTGTGGCACTTTTGTGAAATATCGAAAGATAACATTGTGTCAGCTAATTACATAACGGGAAAACGTATATTTTTTTCCGCTATAAGGAGGATTGGACCATGAAGAAAACGAGTCTAATTAAGAAGATCGCGCTATCTTTAGCGTGCTTTTTAGGCCTTAGCGCAGGCATCAGTGCGGTCGCCACAATGAGTGATGCAAAAGCCATTGATGCTTACATTATGCCTATCCAAAACGCCAAAGAAGGAGGAACGACCGAGGTCTTTGACATCACTGTTGCCCGCGGCAACAACAGCCGACCTGGCTCGTTCGACTTCCGCTACTTTGGGTACTCAGCCAGTTATTCAGAGCCCTGGATGAAATTTGACAACAACTACGAACATGAGATGTATTTCAACTCCCCAACGATCATCAGAAGCGTGGACATCTCTTTCAGCAAAGCGATGAACGACAGTCCTTATCAGCAAATTTCAAAGGATAAAGTGCGTTTCACCGTCACTGGCAGTGGCACAACCTATACAGGAAACGGTGGGCTCCACATTTCCAACATCAATAAAAAATGCAACCTCACCATCAAATTCGAATATGTATACGATCCCGATAGCAGCGTTGAGATTTATGACCCTGTAGTTAGCGTCACACGCGATAGCGCTAATGTGGTTACTTTTAATGCCAATGGAATCGGAACAGCTCCTGCTTCCCAGGAAGTCGGCGATGGCGAAAAAGTCACAAAGCCGACAAATCCAAAAGCAACCGGTTATACCTTCGGAGGTTGGTATAAAGAACCTGCCTGCACAAACGCATGGAATTTCGATACCGACACCGTCACCAGGGACACCACCCTCTACGCTAAGTGGACTCACATCGATTTCGCGATCAGCTGGGATTTCGATGGTGGAACCACCCCGGTCACTTACCCAACTAGCTACCACCAGATGGTCGGCTTTGCCATCGATCCTGTCAACAACCCAGTCAAAGCTGGTTATGAGTTCGTTGGTTGGAGCGGAACTGGCATCAGCGGAACATCGATGTTCATCAATGTTCCTTCCGGCAGCACTGGCAACAGAAGCTACAAAGCCAACTGGGAATTAGAAGAATACACCATCGATTACGGTTCGTATTACGTTGAAGGAAACCCAACGAAATACACCATCTTCACCGAGACTTTCACCTTAATTAACCCAACATATACCGGTTACACCTTTGCCGGTTGGAGCGGTACTGGCATCCCAGACGATGAGACCTGCATGACCGTCACCATCCCTCAGGGATCGACTGGCAACAGAGAATACTGGGGCCACGTCCAAGCCAATAAATACGATGTCACCCTCGATCCAAACGGTGGCAGTGGCGGAACATCCACAATCAAAGCCACTTATGGCTCAGGAATGCCTAAAGTCAATTCCCTCCCAACTTGGGAAGGCCATACCTTCATCGGTTACTTTGACGCCGTCGAAGGCGGAGCAATGTACATCGATAGCAGTGGCAATTCCGCCAGAAGCTGGAATAAAGCCCATGAATGGACCCTTTACGCCCACTGGCTCGTCAATGTCGACTGCACCGTCGAAATGGATAACGGTTTCAGCGGAGTCTACGATGGCGACGATCACTACATCGTCGTCTCTCCGACCATTGCCACCACAGGTGAGCCTTTGACTGACGCCACTATTTATTACGGAACCAGCGAAAGCTCCTGCAACAACAGCGATCTTGAGCAATTCAAATTCTCCGAAGCCGGCGATTACACCGTCTATTACAAAGTCGAAAGAGATGGTTACCAAACCAAAACCGGAAGCAAGTCTTTCACCATCGCAAAGGCCGAATCCGCAATCGAATCCAATCCAACAGCCATCACCGGACTTCAGTACACTGGCGAAGATCAAACCCTTATCCAAGCCGGATCTGCCAACTATGGCAACATGCTTTATGCCTTGACCGACGAAGAGGTCGTTCCAGCTGACGGCGCTTTCAGCGAAGACCTCCCAGAAGCCTGCGATGTCGGCACCTACTATGTCTTCTATAAGACAAGTGGCGATAACAACCATAACCCAGTCGCCTCTTCAGAGACTCAGATGGTGACCATCCAGATCTCAAGAGTCAGCAGAACAGAAGCTACGCTTCTTGACCAAGAAGTTCAGGCCTTCATCAATACCTATGAAGAGAGATTCGAAAGCATCACCGATGATCTCGAAGATTATTTGCTCGATTTCGAAGACGAAGCCATCGTAGAAGATAACGTCACCGCTTCAGAACTCGAAGACTTGATCGAAGAAATGAGAGAGCACTTCAGCCTTGCTAAAGTCGGCATCATGGAAGGAATGATCGAGGACATCAATGTCGTCGTCTATCCGGATTCCGAAACCGCCTTAGAAGAAACCCGTAATTACTACGACAACGTCTTGACCGCTGATGAAAAACTCATGGTCGATGGCGATCTCTATGACAACTTTATGTTCTGCGAGAGCGTCTATGATAAAGTCGACAACGTGGTTACGCTCGTCAAGAACCTCCCAACCCCATCCGAAGAGGAAGCCTACTTCGATGCCTGCGATGCCGCTTATGAAGCCTACTCCACCCTTTCAGCCAACGAAAAAGACGTCTTTGAAAACAACACCGAAGACGATTACCTTAAGACCCTCCTCGACAATTGCGGGGCCGCTAACACAATTGAGCTCATCAAGAACATCGGAGAAATCACCTATGCTGGTGGTGATGCCGATAGCGAAGAGGCCATCAGAACCGCCGAAAGCAGCTATCAGTCCTTAACTTCTGACCGTCAGGCCATCGTGCAAACCGTCAACTACGACAAGCTCCTTAGAGCCCGCGAAATCTATGACGCGGTCGATGATTTGGTCAACATGACTGAGCATCTCCCAACTCCATCCGAAGACGCCGACTATTACGATGCAGTCGATGCTGCCTACGAATTCTATGGCACCTTAGACGAAGATGAACTCGCCGTCTTTAATGGCGCTACCGATAGCAACCACGCTAAAAAGCTCCTTGATAATGTCGCCGCTCGCGAAGTCATCGAGATGATCGAAGACATCGGCGATCTCGTCTATGGCAATGGAACCAATGATTCCTTAGCCGCCATCACCGCCGCGAAGAACGCCCTCGAAGCCTTAAGCGTTGACCAGAAAGATATCGTCGACTTAGTCAACGGAGAGACTCTCTACCATGACTATGAGGTCTATAACGCCGTCGATGATGTCGTCAAACTCATCAAAGCCATCCCAACCCCATCCGAAGAAGAAAGCTACTTCAGAGCGGTCGATACCGCCTACCAGGCCTATCTCACCCTCTCGTTCGAAGAACTTGTCCTCCTTCGTGCCGCCATCGACGCCAACCACGAAAAGATCCTCCTCGATCACCTTGCCGCCCGCGGAGCCATCGAGAAGATCAAGGATATTGGCACCCTCACTTATGGCAAGGGTCAGTCCGACTCCTTAGAGGGCATCGAAGAAGCGGAAGAAGCCTATGCCGCTTTATCCGCTGACCAGAAAGCCATGGTTGATGCCGTCAATAAGGGCACCCTTACCCATGACCGCACCGTCTATGACAACGTTGACAACGTCGTCAAACTCATCGAAGAAATCGGTGAAGTCAAATATAACGATGAGACCAAGGCCAAGATCGATGCCGCCAGAACCGCTTACGATGCTTTGACCGAAGAAGAAAAAGCCTTAGTCGGTTCCTTCAACCATAGCAACAAGACCTTAGAAGATGATGAGGCCGTCTACGAAGCCTTGAAGGTCATCGCTGAAATCGGCGAAGTCGGTTACGACACCGATACCGAAGACAAGATCGAAAAGGCCAGGGAGATCTATGATTCCCTTAGCGACGATCAGAAAGCCCTCCTTGGCGAAGAGCCTCTTAGCACCTTAACCAATGCCGAAAGCGACTACGCCACGATGAAGACCAATGGCGACACCCTCGTCACCGTTCTCCTTATCGTCACCTCCCTCGCCCTTCTTGGTGGAATCTTCTTCCTTGTCTTCCTCCTTTGGAAGAGAAAGAAGGAAAAAGAAGACGAAGAAAACAAAAAAGAGCCAGCAAAAGCCATGTCAATTGCCGGGTTCCTCCCATTCATCGTCTTAACTAGCCACTATGTCGACGCCCCATACATCATCCTCTACGTCATCGCTCCGATCGCTGTCCTTATCTGGGTCGCCGTCCTCGTTCTCTTCATCTTGGGCAAGAAGGGCATCGGACCTTTCAAGAAGAAAGCCGCCCCAAAAGCCAAAGAAGAGGAAAAGCTTCTTGAGGAAAAGGCAGAGGAACCAGTTGAGGAAAAGAAACCTGAGGAAAAACCGGTTGAGGAAAAACCAGCCGAAGAGAAACCTCTTGAAAAAGAAGAGGAGAAAGCCACTCCAGAATCCGAACCTTCTAAAGAAGAAGAGGAAGATGAAGTCATCACCGTCTCCGATGAGAAAGGCAATCTCTTTGAGATCAGGTTCATCAAATCCTTCACCGCCAAACTCAGCCAGTCCCCAGAAGAGACGAAGAAGTATTACGAAGAGCTCAAGAACGAGGTCCTCTCCTATAAGAAGACCAACTCAAGAGTCTCCTGGCATTACGATTCCGTCAATTCCGGTCGTAGCCAAGTCCTTAGATTCGCCATCAGAGGCAAGACCTTAGGCGTCTATCTCCCTCTCGACGCAGAGAAATATCTCGATAGCAAATACAAAGTTGAGAAAGTCTTCTCGAAGAAGTATGAGGATACCCCATGCTTATACCGCATCAAGAACGACAGAAGATGCGCTTACGCAAAAGAGCTCATCGCGATTGTCGCGGAGAAACTTGGCCTCCAAAAAGGCAAAGAGCAGCATGAGTCCTACATCATTCCTAAGGAATCCACCAAAGCCTTGCTCGCCAAAGGCCTCATCAAGGAACAGAAAGTCCAGATGAAGAAGAAGGCTGAGCCGGTCGTCGTTGAGACGAAGCAAAACGCTGACGGCGATGAAATCGTCAGAACCAGGGATAGCAGTGGAACCCTCTTTGAGATCAGGTACGTCAAATCCTTCACCGCTAAGCTCTCGCAGGCCAGCGAAGAGGTGAGGAAGTACTATAACCTCATCAAGAACCACGCTCTCTCCTATAAGAAAGCCAACTCCAGGATCTCCTGGCACTATGACGCCATCAACGTTGGCAGAGAACAAGTCCTCAAGTTCGCGATCAGAGGCAAGACCTTATGCGTCTACTACGCCCTTAATGAGGTGGACGAGAAGTACAAGGTTGAGACCGCCAAATCGAAGAAATTCGAGGATACCCCATGCCTCTATCGTGTTAAGAACGATAGAAGAAGCGTCTACGCCAAAGAACTCATCGACATCGTGATGAAAAAAGCCCATGCCGAGCTAGGCAAGGAATCGAGTGAGGATTTCACCATCCCATACGAATCCACCAAAGCCCTCTTAGCGAAGGGGCTCATCAAGGAATTCAAGACGAAAGTCAAAGAAACCGAGAAAGAAGAGTTCGTTGACGAGCACCACGAGGATATCTCCGTTGAGGAAGCCGACGCCAGAATGTCTGACGAAGCTGCCGCAGCGAGCATCGAAGAGGATGCGAAGAGCAAGAAGCACGAAGGCAAGAAAGGCATCATCAATATCGACACCATCAGCAAAAACTTCCATGATGGCGATAAAGTTGACCTCGAAGCCTTATGGGCCAAGAAGCTCATCCCGCAAAGCGTAGGCTACGTCAAAGTCTTAGCGAGAGGCACCATCAACAAGAGACTCGACCTTGATCTCCAGGATTATTCCCTCCAGGCGGTCAAGATGGTCCTCCTTGAAGGTGGCACCGTTAAGAAGGCGAAATAACCCTTTGGAAAATTGCCTGATTTAAGAAATCAGGCTTTTTTTCACCCTTAGGGGAAAAGAGCCCTACTTTGTGGCGCTTCTGTGACACTCTGTGATTTATAGTTGGATCACCAAAAGCATTTTCGCCATATTCTGCCGAAAGCCACTTTGTTTCGTGAGGAGGAAAAACATGGACAACTTCTGGGATGAAGAAGAAGGTTCCGAATGGGACAAAGAAGCTTTTAAGCAGTTCGGATCACAGCCGGCAAAGGCTCAAAAGAAAGAGAAGAAGGCCAAGTACGTTCTCCTCGTATCTGGAATCGGCCTTCTCACCGTCCTCGTCCTTGTCCTTGGACTCGTCTTCGGACTTGGCGCCCATTAATTAGAAGCCAAGGGTTAACACCCTAACTTAGTCAAAAGGTTACGCGGCTTGTAACCACAAGGTCCTTGCGCCACAGGGGCCTTTTTCTTTTCTGCGTGCGCATTATTTTTATAAAATGTCCAAATTTTGTATAATATTAACTAACAGATGGATAATAAAAGCGTCTTCAATGCAACCGTATGCATTATCGGCATTGCCCTTTTGCTCATTCATACGGTGAACGTGCTTCTAAAAAAGAACAGAAGAAGGGATGAGAATAATCTCCTCGCCTTCATCGTTTTCTATGCCTTCCATCTTGCCGTGTATCTCGCTTTCACCCTCATCAAGATGAATTACACGAGCAATGAGTTCATCATCGGCTTCTACACGAGCTTCTACGTGATGAACAACTTCCAGGTCTTACTTCTTTTCGCCTATGCGATTTCCTATATCCCAATCAAAAAGGAGACCTTCAATCTCCTCCTTGTCATAAGCTTGAGCTTATATGCCGTCTTCATTGCTTTAGACATCACGAATATCTTCAACCACATGTTCTTCTACGCGGAGAATGGGGTTTACATGAGATCGAAGACGATGATCATCTCGCAAGGCTATCAATTTGTCACCTTCGCGATGGTCCTTTGTCTGGCCTTATTCCATAAGAAAGTCAAAGTCGGCGAGAAGATCTCCTTTGCCGTCTATTGCCTCTTGCCGCTTGTCGCCATCATCCTTCAAAACATCTTCCCAGGATACGCGATCGCCTATCTTTCCGTCGTCATCGGCGTTGAGATTCTCTTCCTCTTCGTCAACGTCAGAAAGAACATGCAGCTTGCCGATGAAGCCAAGAAGATCAAGGATGCGGAAGTGAAGATCATGATCTCCCAGATCCAGCCTCACTTCATCTATAACGTCCTCGCCTCAATCTCGACCCTCATCCCGATGGATCCTGAAAAAGCCCAGCAAGGTCTCGACCATTTCACCGATTACCTTAGAGCCAACCTCTCTTCCTTGTCGAAGGATGGTCTAGTCAATTTCTCTGATGAACTTAGGCACATTGAAACCTATATCTCTTTAGAGAAGATGAGGTTCGAAGACCGTTTGGAGGTCGTTTATGACATCCAGGCCAAGGACTTCATGGTCCCGGCTTTATCTCTCCAGCCGATAGTCGAGAATGCGATTAAGCACGGCATCCTCAAGAAGATCGAAGGTGGAACCCTTACCCTTAAGACCTATGAGGATAGGGACGCTTACGTGGTAGTGGTGAGCGATAACGGCGTTGGTTTCAAAGTCGACGCCGTCAAAGGAGACGATCATTTCGGACTCAATAACATCAAGTACCGCATCTCCTCGATGTGCAAAGGCGATGTTCAGGTCGAAAGCGTGATTGATCAAGGAACAACCGTCACGATTTCCTTCTATAAGTAGGCGTGTTTATGAAAGTGTTGCTAGTCGATGATGAGAAACTTCAGCTCATGAGGCTTGAAGGCGCAGTCAAGAAAGTCCTTCCTGACGCGGAGATTCTTTCATATATCAACCCTTTGGAGGCATATAGCCAGAACAAGGATAACCAAATCGACATCGCTTTCCTCGATATCGAAATGCCTGGCCTCAATGGGGTCATGCTCGCCAAGAAGCTCAAGGCCATCAACCCAAAGATCAACATCATCTTCGTGACTGCCTATGACAACTACGCCAGAGAAGCGATGAAACTTCGTGCCTCAGGATATGTCTCTAAGCCTGTAAGCGAAACCAAAGTCAAAGAAGAAGTGGAGGGCCTCCGTTACCCGATCGAGCTTAAGCCATCCAAAGACCTTCAGATCAAATGCTTTGGAAATTTCGAGGTCTTCTTTGATGGAAAGCCTCTACGTTTCTCCTATTCGAAATCAAAAGAGCTCTTCGCCTATCTAGTCGATAGAGAAGGTTCGGCGATCAACATCAACGAACTCAATGCCGTCCTTTGGGAAGAAGACCATAAGTCCTATCTAAGGAATCTCATCGCCGATATTCAGAAAACCCTTAAGGACGTTGGCTGCCAAGACGCTTTCGTGAAAAGCCATAACGGATATTCGATCGACGTCGATAAAGTCGAATGTGACGCCTACGAATACAAGAAGGGGAATCCTGACGCGGTACGTATGTACCGTGGGGAATACATGATTCAGTATTCTTGGCCGGTCTTCGAAACTTTCTAAAAATTGGAAAATGGTAAAAGCAGCCATGACGGCTGCTTTTTCATACGTTTTCGAAAAAACTTTTAAAAAAGCGCCTTATCCGTTGCGCTTTTGTGACAAGTGGGGTGTTACCATAGTCCTGCTTAAGATCCATATAGAGGCGATAAAATCCTGTTCCTTCCCTTTTTGGGCTTAAGCGAATCAAAACACAATTGCCTCTGGCATTTCCTGTTTCATGGATACGCCCGGTGAGCGGTCTCTCCTTTCTCCGCTCCAGTATCCATTCATAGAATGAGGATCATCCTATAGTTCCACCTCCTCATCTCTATCAAAAAAGCGGGCCCATCAGAAGTGGCGGGCCCTTTTTGTTATTTAAAAGAACTGTTCTTTTTTAAAAATGAACAGCAAAACCCCGCTCTTTTTAATTTTTGTGGGGGATATTGCACAAAAATGGGGGAGTAGTATAATAAGAAAAGTAAGAAAAGTAAGACGGAGGAAAGACATGAAAGAAATCGAAGACAATAGATTCATCGTCAGCGTCAGAGTGGGTCCTAAAGGCCAGATCACCATCCCAGTCCAGGGAAGAAAGATGTTCGACATCAAAGAAGGGGATACCCTTATGGTCATGGGTGACAAGAAAAGAGGCCTCGCCCTTTTGAAGACTGACCTTTTCTACGAAATCATGGAACAGGGAGAGAAAAAATGAAGATCCTTGAAGTGAAGAACCTTTGCAAGCACTACGAGAAATTCGACCTCAAAAACGTCTCTTTTGAAATCAAGCCAGGCAAAATCATCGGCTTCATCGGAAGAAACGGCGCAGGCAAAACCACAACTCTCAAGTGCATCTATAACCTCGCTAAGCCAACTAGCGGCGAGGTCCTATACGACTCAAAACCAATCATCGATGTTGAAGCGGACTACAAGCAAGAAGCCGCGATGCTCATCGGTGAGATGAACTATTACGGCGCCAAAACCGTCAAATCATTAACGAACGTCACCAAGAAGTTCTATAAGAACTGGGACGAGGACCTTTATCACAGATACCTTGAAACCTTCAATATCGATGAGAATAAGCAAATCAAAGCCCTCTCAACCGGTATGAAGGTCAAATATGGTCTCGCTCTCGCTTTGTCTAGAGGCGCAAAAATCCTCCTTCTTGATGAACCAACCTCTGGTTTAGACCCAGTTAGTAGGGATGAGCTCCTCGATATCTTCCTTGATCTCGTAAGCGACAAGGAACACTCAATCCTCTTCTCCACGCACGTCATCTCTGACTTAGAGAAATGCGCGGATGACATCATCTACATCAAGAAAGGGGAGATAATCGTTAACGAAAGCGTCTCCACCTTCGAATCCGCCTATCTCCGTTACGAAGGACCAAGCGAGATTCTTGCCAAAGAGAAAGACAGATTCATCTTCTATCGTGACCGCCTTGGGAAATTTGAAGGCATCATGAAGAAGAAAGATGAGATTGACGCCTTGGAAGGCGTAGAGAAAAGAAAGGCTTCCATGGAAGAGATCATGGTCGCATTCGAAAGGGGTGAGCAAGAATGAAAAAGCTTCTTTATAAAGAGATTGTGCTATGCACAAACTTCCAGATTATCCTTTTCACCTGTTTTGCCGTTTTCGTCCTTATCCCATCTTGGCCACCGGCAATCGCCTTCATCTATCCTTTAAGCGGACTTATGGCGTTATTCCCAACCTGTCTTGCCAACAAGGACATCGAATACACGTCGCTTCTCCCAATCAAGAAAACCGACATTGTTAAGGCAAAAGCCCTTTATTTAGGGCTCATCGAGATTGCGGTGGTCCTATTAGCCGCGATCGCTGGCCTTGTCAGGTTCTTCTTATATCCAACTCCAGAGAAACCTGAGGAGCTTGCCTATTTCATGGCCACTAGACCTAGCATCTCCTTATTAGGCTTCGCCTTCATGTCCTTCGGTGTCATGAACCTTGTCCTCTTAAGCATGTATTATCGTGACCCATATAAGAGGCTCACCGGGCCAAACATCGTTTCCCTTATTGTCTGCATTCTCCTCCTTACCGCAGGATCGTTGGTCATTGCATTCATCCCTGCTTTGAGGGAATATGACACTATAGGATTAATCACACAGCTATTAACCTTGGGAGCGGGAATCATCCTTTATGTCCTCTTCAGCTTCCTTGGCTATAAGAGCGGTGCGAAAGCCTTCTTAAACAT
The DNA here is from genome assembly GCA_946410525.1 of uncultured Caryophanales bacterium. GTDB lineage: Bacteria > Bacillota_I > Bacilli_A > RFN20 > CAG-826 > UBA4951. The sequence goes on from CAMKAQ010000003.1 coordinate 14,268, forward strand.
CGATCTATGAGAAAACTAAGCGCTCTGACAACCTTTCTATTGACCCCATTGCTCCTAGCCTCTTGCTGGTATACGCCAGGCGTGAAAGTCGACAAAATCTTTGAAAGAGAGACAATCGAGGGCACTGGCATGTTCACTGAGCTAGTGCTCAACCTCGATAGAGACACCGAGACCGTCAAAGTGACCTTCGATCCCAATGGC
>CAMKAQ010000004.1 GCA_946410525.1 uncultured Caryophanales bacterium
GGCATTTATCTCCACTACATCCTAGACCGCAATTGCCATCCTTTCGTCTATAGCCGTGCCGGTTATAAAGAGGATGACTCAAAAGAGGCCAAATACTATTCGGCTTTCCACACCAAGTTTGAAAGCGCCCTCGACATCATCTACGCCAAAGAGAAGGGTGTCTATAATGAGAACCCTGGCTTCACTTTGAAGACCGTCAGCGATGAAGAGCTCCATAAGATCTCAAAGATGATTTATGAGGCCAACAAATCCAGTGACAATATTCCTGGGCTTGATGAGAATTCCTATTTCACATCAGTGAAGGACTATATCTCCGTCGTTAAGTTCGTGAACAAACCTCATGGGCTCAAGAGATGGTTCCTTAAGACCTTCTTTGGAAGCGATGCGGTTGCTTTTGCCCTCAACTACCCTCGTGACTTGGAGAAGACATATGGTAAGGTCGATTTCCTTAATGCCGAAAAGAATGAATGGCCTGATCCAGTCTCTGGCAAGAAGAGGAATGAGAGCTGGTATGAGCTTATGACCAAAGCCAAAGAAGAATATCTTTCTTTCCTCCCTCTCTTAGAGAAAGCAAAGAACGGGGAAGACACTTCCAAAGAGGCTCATGAGTTCTACGCAGGAATTGACCATAACGGCGTCAAGGATGGCGGAACGAAAAAATACATGGACCCAATTCTCCCTTACGTTGAGGGAAAATAAGCGGGATTTGCAAAAAAGGAGCGGGATTTGCCGCTCCTTTTTGATTACATTATTTCTTTAACCCAATCGCAAATTGCAGTCATAACATCTTCAAGCGCTAAGCCTTGTGCATAACTATTTCTATTTGCATAGGCTTGCCAACGGACGTTTATCTGGGAGTTTTTGCTTATGCCTTCTATTAGGTTCAAAGCTTCTTCCTTACCAATTGAAAAGCGTCTATATTTGCATGCCTCTTTGAAAGCTTCTTTCAAGACGTCTGGCACAACATTGTCCCTTTGGGTTTTTCTAAGGACATAGAGGTCGTAATAGTCCTTGCTCCTGCTGTTGGCGAATTGCTTTGCTAAAACGGTTTCCAGCTTTTCGGCTATGACGCTTTCGAGGCTATAAGTCTTGATTGGCAAAACCTCTCCTGTAACCAAACACCTGTAATCATAATTCCTATCAGAAGGGACAATTGGGTCTCCGGTTGCGACATCGATTCCGAATGTGTGCCTTACGTTATCGAGTTTAGCGGTGACTTTGACTTGAAAACCACCATAGATGTCCTGAGGTCTAATATCGGTGGTGTCGAGGACTTCAAATACAATATCGTCCCCTAAATCGATCTTCGCAATCTCACCCACTATCTTCGTTATGTTCGCTTTTTCCATCGAAAGATTCTTAAGGTGGAAATCCATATCCACGGTGCTTCTGTTATGAACGCCTAGGACGCTAGATAAATACAGGCCTCCCTTGAGGATGAAGCTGTTTTTGTATGGGGAGACCGCTAGTCTTGCCAAAAAGGCGTCAAAAAAGAATCTGTCATAGACGACGTTCTGAGAGATGTTTAACTCTTTGGCTATGTTGTTGGCTCTGGCTTTCAATGAATCTTTGTTAATCCGCATTTACCACTACCTCCACAACCTCATATACTCGTTTTTCGATACCGATTTTCTTAGCGTATTCGAAAAGCTTCACTTGATCGTTCTTTTTCCTTATGTAGAGTTTGATTGCCTTGATGAAAGTCTCGGCGTCGTATCTGTCCCGATACTTGATAAGGTCGCAGATGGTTCTCTCTTCGTCATAGGTCCTAACAACGTTCCCAAACATTGTTTTGGTTTCTTTAATCCCAAGTTCATAAATGGAAGGATCAGAAATTCTTCTAACAAGAAGGGAATCCATCTTGTTTCTAGAAGGGTGGTAGCTTTGCGGAGAAGCAACCTCAAGGTCGGTTGGGATTTTGTCGGTAAGGCCAAGAAGATAGAGGGCACTCATGCCGGAGAAGATGTATTTCGGATATCTCTTTTGGAGGACGAAATAATCATCGGTAGGATAATCGTCATCGGCATAATACCCTGGGGCTATTTTGTTTAGACCCTTTCTCTTAACGAAATCGGAAAGAAACCACGATGGGATTTTTGCGTCGTCCACGTCTTTGCGAGTGATGAATCCACCGTTCTTTTTGAAAATTTTTCCTAGTTTTGTGTAATTGGTTTCTTCTTTCATTTGCACCTTATTTTACATTCTTTAGTGTGTATTTACAAGCTAGCGAATTCAGGTAATTAAAAATGGCACCTGTAAGGGAAGGGTGCCATTTCGATATACGTTTCTGAAAGGGCGCTAGATGATCACCTTTTCAGAGGGAGCAACAAACGAGGAGAAGGTAGCCTCGCCTGATTTAAAGTAAAGCATTTCGGTATTGCCATCATCTTCGTTATACATCGCGCGAAGCGAAGGCATCTTGTCGAGCATGGCTTTCTTGACTTCTCTTCTGTCATCTTCTTCTAAGACGCCAGATAGACGTAACCACTGCCCGTCTTTGAATGCGCAGATCTCGACTTTCGGGTTGGCTTTGATTTGCTTAGAGACCGGTTTGATTTTGCCAGTCTGGATATAAAGCTTCCCTTCGTAGAGTAACTGCGTGCCAAAGGCTCTTACGCGAGGCTGATCGCCTTCGATGGTGGCAAGATAGTAAGTTCCTGCTGCTTCGAGGAACTCGTAGACTCTTTCAACGTTAGTCATATTAGCCAATCTGCTCGATGAGATAGTTCTCGTAGCCAATCTCTTTGATGAGGTTGAGGTGGGCTCTCACCCAGTTATAGTGCTCTTGCTCATCGACGATGAATTTCTGGATCATGTTCGCACTGACATAATCATCGGCGAAGAGGGCTAAGGCTTGTGACATCGCTGGGAGAGCGGTAGCGCTTTCCTTGCAATCGTATTCGAGCATCTCTTTGACGTCTTTGATAACTGGATAATCGGAGATGGCGACTTCTGGGGTCTCACCAAGCTCAATGAGGCGCTTATTGACCTCTTTGGCTTCGTTCCACTCCTCCTCGGCTTCGGCAGCGATCTTCTCGGCTAAGGCTTTGAAGCCTCTATCGGCTAACATTTCGGCATGGATGCTATGTTGCTGGCTGTTGCCAAACCAACCTTTAGCAAGCTCTTTTAAGAATTCGACTTTGGTCATTCTTGTTTCCTCCTAAATTGGGATATATGTATCGGCTGTTAATTTATTTTCTCTTAATTCTCTTATCCAAGTAAAGAGACAACGCACTTCTCGACTTCTTTCATGTCGATGGTTGGTTCGAATCTCGCAACAACCTCACCGTTTCTATCAACGACGAACTTGGTGAAGTTCCATTTGATGTCCGGGTTCTCTTTGTATTTGCGGTCCTTCATTTTGGCGACCGCTTTCATCATGAGGGCCTTTGGTCCTTTGCCAAATGATTCGAAGCCTTTCTTGCTCTTGAGATATTTGAAGAGAGGGATCTCGTTCTCACCGTTGACGTCGCTCTTCTTCATCTGAGGGAAGGTGGTGTCATATTTGAGGGTGCAGAACTCATGGATCTCCTCATCGCTTCCTGGAGCCTGGCCCGCGAATTGGTTACATGGGACATCAATGATCTCGAGTCCTTTTTCATGGTATTTCTTATACATCTCCTCGATTGGAGCGTACTGTGGGGTGAATCCGCATCCGGTCGCCGTGTTGACGACAAGGATGACTTTGCCCTCGTATTCTTTAAGCGAGAGTTCGCTGCCATCCGCGCGTGTAACCTTTAAATCGTAGATTGAGCTCATAACTTTTCTCCTTTGTTTACCAGTTCCCTTTTAGCATCTTGTCGAGTAGTCCCTTGAAGAGGATGAATTCCTCATCGCTTAACCAATGGTCTTGATAGATGCAGCTAGGGATATTCACGGCCTTCTCTCTTAAGGCGAGGCCTTTATCCGTTAGGACGATAACGATGTTCCTCTTGTCCTCCTTGTCCTTCTCGATATCGATGTAGCCCTTCTTCTTAAGCTTCTTTAAGAGTTCGGTCAAGGTGTTGGCTTTGAGGTAGAGGGCTTCCACTAAGTCTTTCTCGTTAACTTTCCTCTTCTCCCACATCACCATCATCGTGATGTACTGGGTGTAAGTGAGATCAAGCTCCTTGAGGAGAGGTTGGTACCTTCTGAGAATCTTGTTTGCCACCGCATAGGTTGGGAAGCAGACTTGATTCTTGAGGTAGAGGGATTCGAATTTGAGGTTCTCGTTATTTTCCATGGCTACATTATATCGTATACGACATATTTAACAAGATAAATGTTTTGGAATGAAAAAAGACCCTGTAAAACAGGGTCTTAATTTTTAAGATTTCGCTTAGTTGAAGGCGATGGTGTGTAATTCGCACTTGCCTTTGCCAACATACTCTAAGAATAAAGCATGCTTGCCCTTCTCGACTTTGATCTCAGTCTTGAAGGTGGCGAGTTCCTTAGAAGGCTTGACCTCGACTTTGCCGACTTCCTTCTCATCGATGAAGACTTTGAAGTAGCCGCCGACTTTGCCTTTTAAGGTGATGGAGAAATCGACTTTCTCATTCTTGAAGTCGAAGTATTTCCATCCGGCTTTGACGCCATTATAGACATTGGCGATATATGGAACTGGCTTCTCGTCCTTGCTCTGGGTGAAGTATGGCTTGCCGAAGCATTTGAATGGGCTCATGAAGCAGTTGCCTTTTGGAGAGGTGAGGTTGCAAGCGATGTAGGCTGGGTAGGAACCTTCGGCTTTGAGAGGTCCACCGTTTAAGCCACAGGAAGTGACCTCAACCTGTTTGATGGAACCATCTTTCTCGATCTTGATCTCTTCAGCGCAGGCCTGACGGGAGAAGCAATCTCTGTTGGTCTGACGGTGATAGAAGATATAGTGCTTGTCACCGATGGTGAGGATGGAACCGTGGGTGTTGCCAGTGAAGTTGCTCGCGGTCTTTGGATCTTTGTGGTTTCCAAGGCCAATATCACCGATTGAGATGATGGTGCCGCCAAAATGGAATTCACCATCTGGTTTGTCGGAGATGGCGTAGCAGAGTTCGTGTCCGAGGAAGGAGGAATAGATGAAGTAATACTTGTTACCGATCTTTCTCATGGAGGAAGCCTCGAAGAATTCGTGGCCTTCCCATTCGGTGCCTTTGCTGTTTCGTTTAACCTTGCAGATGATCTTTGGCTCGCCGATGATGGTCATCATGTCTTTGTCGAGCTTGCAGCAAGTCGCGCCTTCTTTGGACTGCTTGCCCATGGTGAGTGGGTAATGGACTGGTCCGAAGCCGGTGTAGAGATAGACGTCATTGCCTTCGACATAGACGCCTGGGTCAAAGGCGAAGCCATCGCCTTTCTTTCTGCCTAAATGGGTGCCATCGGCGTGGTGAACGTAGCCGATTGGCTTGAACTGTCCGCATGGGGTATCGCAGACGGCGACGCCGATCTCGTTGTGGTAAGCGGCGAAGTAGTAGAGATAGTACTTTCCATCTGGGCCCTGGATGGCATCTGGGGCGTAAAGAGGGCTTCTGCCCTTCTTGCCGTTATGTGGGTCATCGCTTCTCTTGAAGATGACGCCTTCATAACGCCAGTCGCTTAAGTCATCGATTGGGGCGCTATAGGTGATATGATCCAAAACGCAGAAATCGTGGCCGTTGAAACGGTCATGGGAGCCATAGATGTAGACTCTGTCGCCGAAGATATGAGGTTCGGCATCAGGGACGTATTCATCTAATGGCAAATAAGGATTGAATACTTGCTGTTTCATTTGTTCTCCTCCAGTATTTCCTCACGGTAATCCCTTGGGGTTTTACCGATAATTTTCAAAAAGTTACGGTTGAAGGTGCGAAGCGAGTCGTAACCGACTTCCTCCGCCACTTCTTGGATTTGGACATCTTCCCTCTTGAGGAGTTCGATGGCCTTTTGGACCCTGAAACGGTTGAGGTAGCTTCTGAAGTTCTCCTTTAAGCCGTCGTTGACCACGTTAGAAAGGTAATGGTAGTCATAGCCGACTTTCTTCGAGAAGTCATCAAGGGAGATGTTACTCTTATAGTTCTCCTCAACATAGGAGAGAACCTGCCCAACGAGGGTGGTGAACTTCTTTTCCCTTGGCATCTTCGGGAGCTTGTTATAGATGCTCGCGATGAAATAAAAAGCACTGCGGATAAGATAAGGGTCGCCGGAGTGCTTTATGTCCTCTATAAGATTCAGGTATTTGTCGAATTTGAAGACTGGGTTGACTGCACACTCCTTGACCGTCGATGGGTAAAACGCATCGACGTGGTCAGGAGAGAAAATGCAGAGGTAGCTTTTCGAAGAACCGACGGTCTCGTAGAGATGGATCTGGTTCGGAAGGATGAGGGCAGCCTCACCTGCGTGAAGCGTGAAATCATTCTTGTCGATCGAGACTTTTAACAGTCCTTCGTAGCAATAAAGGAACTCAAAGCTGTCATGAAAATGGGCGGAAAACGTAAGATTCACGTCGTCTTGATGATAGAGGTAGTTAACTCTATTCGAACGACCTTCCTCAAACGAGACCGTCTTCTCTGACATCGATGATAAGACTCCTTTAATCTTCTATCTGTTTGATAAGAGGATAGATGCTCTTGTATTTGGCGTGTTTGGCGCGGTAGTAAGCGAATTTCGCTTCGTTAGGGAAGTAGACTTTCGCTTTCTTGATGATCTTGGAGGCCGCTTGGGCGCAAGACTCGTATTTTCCATCTCCAACCATGCCAAGGATGGCGCCGCCGAAGGATGGTCCTTCGTTGCCGTCGAGCTTGGAAAGCTGGATTTCGAAGATGTCAGCGAAGATCTGGCACCACTCCTCACTACGGAAACCTCCGCCAGAGATGGTGGCCATCTGCGGGCAAGCGCCGTCTTCTTTGGCGGCGTCAAGGCAATCCTTGAGGGAGAAGGCGACGCCTTCCATGACGGCTCTAGACATATCGGCCTTGGTGGTCGTGGAGTCTAAGCCAAGGAAAGCGGCTCTCACTTTGACATCGTTATATGGGGAACGTTCGCCAGCGAGGTATGGCATGAAGAAGACGTTGCTCTCCTTCGCGCCTTTGACATCGATCTCGTCTTTGGCGAAGTCTTCGGTCTCTCTGATCTGCTCTAACCACCACTTACGGGCACTTGCGGCGCTAAGGGTGCAGCCAAGAAGATGGTAAGCACCGGCAGCATCGCAGAAGCTATGAAGGGCGTTTTTGACGTCTGGGCAGAAATGGGAGGAGGAGATGAAGATGGTTCCGGAGGTGCCAAGGGAGATGTTGCATCTTCCTTCGCCGATGGTTCCGGTGCCAATTGCTGAGCCAGCGTTGTCTCCAGCGCCAGCAACGATCTTGCACTCACCTTCGATTCCGAACTCTTTGGCGAATTCTTCTTTGAGGGTGCCGATGACGTCGCTAGACTCGTGGAGCTCTGGCATCATCTCTTCGGTAATGCCGCAGATGTCGAGCATTTCTTTGGAGTATTTGCGGTTCTTGACGTCTAAGAGCAAGAAGCCGCTGGCATCGCTATAGTCAGTGACGAATTTGCCGCTAAGCATGTAGTTAAGATAATCCTTAGGAAGCATGATCTTCTTTGTAGCGGCGAAGACATTTGGCTCATGCTTTTTGACCCAGAGGATCTTTGGTGCGGTGAAACCGGCGAAGGCGATGTTGCCGGTTAATTCGGTTAATTTCGCCTTGCCGATATTGTTATTGAGGTAGTCAGTTTCTTCCTGGCTTCTTCCATCGTTCCAGAGGATGGCTGGACGAAGGACTTTGTCATTCTCATCGAGCATGACAAGGCCATGCATCTGACCGGCGATACCAATCGCTTTGACGTGGGATTCGCCAGTGACGCGCACTAATTCTTTGATGGCTTGCTTGCAAGCGCTGAACCAGAGGGAAGGTTCTTGCTCCGACCAGAATTCATGTGGATGGGAGCAATCATAAGGGACACTAGCTTTGGCACAGATTTTTCCGTCTTCGCGGACGAATAAGGCCTTGAGGGCGCTAGTCCCGAGGTCAATGCCAATGTAGTGGTCCATTATTTCTTACCGAACATGACCTGGTTGAGGATTTCCTGGAGTTCTTCCTCGTCGCCGCTGCCTGGATCTTCGCAGACCTTGGCTTCGAGAGCGTGGGCAGCTAAATCTTCAAGGGTAGCGGAATGATCGCGGATCTTGGCACCGATGCCGGTCTTGAAGGAAGCATATCTGCCTTCGACGAACTTGTCGATGCGGCCATCTTTGATGAGGGCTTCGGCATTGAGGAGACCTAAAGCGAAGGTATCCATGCCAAGGACGAAGGCCTTGAACATATCTTCATAGGTGTTGGAAGCGCGGCGGTTCTTGGCGTCGAAGTTGAAGCCACCGGTAAGTCCACCGGCTTTGATGACTTCGAGCATGGCGAAGGTGGCGCTGTAAACGTTGGCTGGGAAACGGTCGACATCCCATCCGAGGAGCATATCGCCTTCGTTGGCGTCGATGGAACCGAGCATGCCGTTCATGGCGGAGATGCGGAGTTCGTGCTCGAAGGTGTGGCCAGCTAAGGTAGCGTGGTTGGCTTCGATGTTCATCTTGAAGTCTTTGTCGAGACCGTACTGACGGAGGAATCCGATGGCGGTAGCGGCATCGAAGTCATACTGATGCTTTGTTGGCTCTTTTGGTTTTGGTTCGATGTAGAAGTCGCCTTTGAATCCGATCTTGCGGCCGTAGTCACGGGCGCATCTCATAAGGTTGGCGATGTTCTCTTGTTCGAATTTGACGTCGGTGTTGAGAAGGGTTTCGTAGCCTTCACGTCCACCCCAGAAGACATAGCCTTTGCCACCGAGTTTGACGCAGAGCTCAAGAGCTTTCTTGATCTGGGCGGCGGCGAAGCAGTAGACTTCGGCGGAGTTGCTGGAACCAGCACCGTTCATGAAACGGCGGTGTCCGAAGGCGTTGGCGGTTGACCAAAGAAGCTTGATGCCGGTCTTCTGCTGTTTCTTGAGGAGGTAGTCACCGATCTCATCGAGTCTCTGGTACATGACGGTGATGTCGTCGCACTCTGGGACGAGGTCGACATCGTGGAAGCAGTAGTATTCGATGCCCATCTTCTGCATGAATTCGAAGCCGGCGTCGACTTTGGCTTTGGCGTAGCCCATTGGGTCTTTTTCTTTATCGACTCCCCAGGACTTGTCCATGGTGTTGCCGCCGAACATGTCGGTACCGGCAGCGCCGAGGTTGTGCCACCAGGCCATGGCGAATGGCATCCAATCTTTCATTGGCTTGCCAAGGACGATGCGGTTGGCATCGTAGTACTTGAACGCGAATGGTTCAGTTGAGGTTGGTCCTTTGTATTGGACCGATTTGACGAATGGGAAATATTCCATAAAAGGGTAAACTCCTTGTGTTTGTGTCCATTCTAAAGGTGAAAGCGCTTCCATTTAAGGGCAGATGTTTTCCCCTACTGGACAAAAATTATGTTTATGGCTTTTATTGTATGTGTATGCATGCGCGTTTGCAATAGATGTTCTCACGCAGGAAGTCTGTTGGTCCATATTTTTGATTTAAGAACGAGATATCGGTAAATCGCTCACCAGGAGCCCTGCTGCTTTTGTCCATTTTTTGTTCGAGACAGTTTGAATAAAATGTATCAAATCATGGTGAGTGATTTCTTTCGATGATATGTTGTCTTTTCTTCGTTTTCAGTTCGCAAAAACCGTTAAAATTCAACCCTAACGAAAGTAACGTAGGAACTTAGGCGAAACAATAACTTTTGGCCTTCCTTGCTACAATTTGTAAAAATCGTGACATTTTGTCCAATCCTAAACTCGTTTTGGGTTCCTTTTGTTCTTGGTAAATAATCCGCTTTTGATAATGGAAAATTTTTAAGGGGAAACCGCTTACAGCACGAATTGAGTTCAACCTTCCTAATATGGAAGGTATAATGTTTCCTAATCAAAACAAGGCCCATTAAATTTGGCTGGAAGAAGGAGGTTCTTTAATGCAATTTGACGACAAAATCGTAGGCTTCGGCCTCACATTCGATGATGTTCTCCTCATCCCTAGGTACAGCGAGATCACCCCAGACATGGTGACTCTCAAAACACGTCTCTCCAAACATCTTAATATAAACGTTCCTCTCTTAAGCGCGGCGATGGATACCGTCACTGAACACGAGATGGCAATCGCCCTTGCCGAAAACGGCGGCGTCGGTGTCATCCATAAAAATATGTCCATCGAAGCCCAAGCCGCTGAGATCAAGATGGTTAAGGACACAGTCGTCTCTCAAGAAGAATATCCAAACGCTATCTTAGATAAGAATGGCAAACTCCTTGTCGGCGCTTCGCTTGGCATCAAAGCCGAGAAGCTTGAAAGAGCGAAAGCCCTTGCCGAAGCCGGTGTCGACTTCTTCATTCTCGACAGCGCCCATGGCAACAGCAAAAACGTCGTCGAGGCCTTGAAAGTCCTTAAGAAAGAATTCCCAAATATCGATATCGTTGCCGGTAACGTTGCTACCTATGAAGGTGCCAAACGTCTTGCCGAGAATGGCGCGGACGCCATCAAAGTCGGTATGGGCCCTGGCTCAATCTGCACCACTCGTGTCATCTCTGGTATGGGTGTCCCACAGATCACCGCTATCATGGAATGCTCCAAAGCCTGCAAAGAACATAACATCCCTCTTATCGCCGACGGCGGCATCCGCTACTCGGGCGATATCGTCAAAGCCATCGTCGCTGGAGCTGACTCAGTCATGCTCGGTGCTATCTTCGGCGCTACCTCTGAAGCCCCTGGCAACACCGTCATCATCAATGGCAAGAAATATAAGCAGTACCGTGGTATGGGTTCCTTAGCCGCCATGGCGCAAGCCAACGGCTCAAGCGACCGTTACTTCCAAGACCCACATAAGAAACTCGTCGCCGAAGGCGTTGAGGCCCTTGTCCCTTGCAAGGGAAGCGCCTCTGACATCATCTTCGAGCTTCTCGGAGGTCTTCGTTCAGGTATGGGTTATGAAGGCGCGAAAGACCTCGAAACCCTTCAGAAGGAAGCCAAGTTCCTTCGCATCACTTCAGCATCTCTCAAGGAGAGCCATCCTCACGATGTCACCCTTGAAAAAGAGAGTTCTAACTACTGGAGGCCATAATAATGGAGAAAATCATCGTCGTCGACTTCGGTGGTCATGCTTCCCAAGTGATCGCCCGCCAAATCAGAGAAATGCACGTCTACTCTGAAATCGCCGCTTACGATAAGGAAATCGAAGCCGTTAAGAGTGAAGACGTTGAAGGCATCGTCCTTGGCGATTGCCTTGAAGCGGATGGCGCTTCCCTCCCATCATGGGTCTATGAACTTAAGAAACCTATCTTAGCCGTCACCTATGGCGCTAAGCTCGTGAAGAAGGAATTCGGAGACAAGCTTCCTTCTAACGTCACCGTTGGTGAATTCTCCGAAGAAGGCGAAAACAAAGACCTCGAGAAATTCCTCTTCGAAACCGTCAAAGCCAAGAAGAACTGGGATGGCAAATCCTTCGCCGAAGGCATGATCGAGCAGATCAGAAAGCAAGTCGGCGACAAGAAAGTCATCTGCGCTCTCTCTGGCGGCGTTGATTCCGCGGTTACCGCTGCCCTCATTGCTAAAGCAATCGGCAAGAATCTCCACTGCTACTTCATCAACCATGGCTTGCTTAGAAAAGGTGAGCCAGAGCAAGTCTGCGCGACCTTTGACAACAACCCAGACCTCCCTCTTGATTTCCACTACCTCGATAGAGAGCAGCTCTTCCTCGATAACCTCAAAGGCGTCACCGATCCAGAGCAAAAACGCAAAATCATTGGCAAAACCTTCATCGATGTCTTCGCTGAGGCCTTAACCGGCAACACCGAAGGTGCATATCTCGCTCAAGGCACCATCTACCCAGACCGCATTGAATCCGGCATGGGCAAAGGCAAGCTCATCAAGAGTCACCACAATGTCGGCGGCCTTCCAAAAGACCTCCCATTCCTTGGTCTTGTTGAGCCTCTCAAAGACTTATTCAAGGACGAGGTCCGTGAGGTTGGAAGATACCTTGGCTTACCAGAAGAGCAAGTCTCCCGTCAGCCATTCCCAGGCCCAGGCATCGGAGTCCGTTGCCTTGGCGAGCTCCGCAAAGAGAAACTCGACATCCTCCGTGATGCCGACCTCATCTGGAGAGAAGAGATTGAGAAGAGCGGAATCAAACGCCCATCACAGTACTTCGCTGTCCTCACCAACATCAAATCCGTTGGTATCGCTGACGGCGATAGAAGCTATGACTACGCGATTGCCTTAAGAGCGGTCGATACGATTGACTTCTGCACTGCCAAAGTCTCTGATATCCCGATGAGCCTTATCAGAAAGGTTGCATACCGCATCACCCATGAGGTTAAAGGCGTCAACCGTGTCCTCTTCGATGCGACTGACAAACCAACCTCAACGATTGAGTTCGAATAAAAAGAACCCCTTCCGATTGGAGGGGGTTTTTATTAGTTGGATTATAAGCTCGCTATTTGAGCGTTAGACCAACACCACACAAGGGATAGGCGGTTGCCAAACTCTTCTTTGCCATATGTGTCAAACAAAAGAGTCATTCCTTCAAAGTTCGGAATATATTCGCCTTCTCCAAGGCGTTTCTCCCCTTCTGTGATTCTGAAATCGTGTTCGCCAGTGAACTGGAAGTCAATTTTGCTTCCTTTGTAGGTGCCCTCCATCTTTCCGGTGAAAGGGGTTTGGTCATATGAATACAAATACAATTCCCTGTCTTCGGTGCACCAATAATTGTTAATGCAGTACCTGGCATCGAGTTCTTCCCAAGTAAGCGACCGCTTCTTCAAGACAATTTCGTCTTTGTTTGCGAAATATGGATCGCCCGATTCTTGCAAATACCTGCCCGTTTCAAAAACAGCGGAGTCCTTGTCCTTCAAATCTTTGAAATCAAGGCCAAACGTTAATGTGGAAGTTGGACGACTTAGGACACTTTCTTCTGGCTCTAAATTAATTCCAATATACCAATAGCGGTCATAATCAGCGCAGAACGTCGCAATCGCCTTGGTTTCCTCGTTATTAATGAGTATCTTTGCAAAACCATACTCGGTCCTCTCGCCTTGAACGACGATCGATATCCTTCCCTCCTCATCAGACCAAATGACGTTTCTTTCGAGGAGTTTTTTAAAACCGCCGTCTCTATTGAGCATTATTGTGCAAGAGGATGTGAAAGAAGCAGCAAGCAATGCCAGCAAGTCACAGATAGATGCTTTCCTAATCTTTTCTTTCATGCTAATTGTACTTATGCACGGATAATGTAACGCATGCCCCAAACAAAAGTCAAAGGGCATAAATCTGACTGCTAAAAAGCTTACCTAACTATAACTGACAAACCGACTTCCACCATCGAGTTCGAATAAAAAAGAGCAAAAAGAAATGCCCCGGGAACCTGGGGCATTTTCATTATGCTTTTAGAGAACTTCTTTTAGAGCGTTCACAAGGTCTAGGCACTCACTCTTGGTGATACCTGATAGAGCGATCCTCACCTTGTCTTCGTCAATTGGAACGACGTAGAAGTGTTTCTCGGCAAGGGAATCGAATGTAGCGACTGCGGTCTCCACTTTAAGGGTGAGGAAGAAGCCTGATTTGTATGGGTAATGTTTGATGCCCGCTTCATCGAGAAGTGAGGTTAAGTAAGTTCCTCTTTCAACGAGGGCCATCTTGTTGGTGTCGATCTCTTCTTTGACCTTCTTGACCGCTTCCTTGTCATTAAGGACTTCACCGATTGAATGAAGGACTGGTCCGACTGGGGAAGAGACGGTGCCTCTGACTTGGGCTCTGAAAGCGTTGCCGATATCCTCTTTGCTCTCTTTGTCTGGGCAAAGGGCAATGAAGGCGCCGCATCTGAAGCCATAGACGGCGAATGATTTGGAGCAAGAGAAGATGACGACAGGGAGGAAGTTGAGATCGCCTTCAAGCATCTCGAAGAGAGGGCATTCAGTGTCTGAGAAGTTGTAATAAGCGATATCGAAGAGAACGATGAGCTCCCCTTCTTCGCCTTTCTTGTTGAGATAGGCGAATAAGTCTTCGTATTCCTTTTTGGACATGCTGTAACCGGTTGGGTTCTCGCATGGGTCATTGATGAGAAGAAGGGCTCTTCCTTTTTTGGCTATCTCATCATCGACTTCTTCTTTGATGCTCTTAAGATTCCAGTTATCGGATTCATCGAAGAGCTTATAGGTTCTATGTGAGCAGTTGGCCTTCT
>CAMKAQ010000005.1 GCA_946410525.1 uncultured Caryophanales bacterium
CGGAGTCAAAATGAGCTGCTTGCTCGCATTTTCTAAAGTGAAGATCTCGGAGGATTCGGTGATGGCGGTTCCTTCGCCGTGGAAGACGAAAGAGGTGGCCGCGCCAGAGGTCTCCATTATCTTGGTTATTGCACTGCCCTGTCCTTGGTTAACGACGGTGACGGCGACATAAAGAGGGACGTAGACCTTCTTTGCTTCCTGGTTTGAAGGTGCTTCGCTGGCTTTTGGCGTGCGTTTCAAAACGAAGCGTCTTTTCTCGCTCATGCTTTGGCCTCCTCAAAGGAAATGATGACGAGGTCGTCATCTTCGTGGAATCTCTTACGGACGATGTAGTTGTTGATGGAGCGTTTGATGTTGGCATATAAGCCCATGCCCTGAACGACGATGAGAGGCATCAAAGCGATCATGGCGATCGCGCCAAAGGCGTTCTCAAAGACCTCTTGGGCACCGTTGCTCTGATATGCGAAGCCGATGACGAACGGAACGACGAAAGTAGATGCCATAGGACCACTGGCAACTCCGCCAGAGTCAAACGCCATCGCGGTGTAGATCTTTGGAACCAAGAACGATAATCCCAAAGCGATGATGTAGCCAGGGATCATGTAATAGAGAATGCTGAAGCCATAATAGGCACGGATGAGCGCGAGAGCGACGCCTCCGCCAACGGACAAAGCCATGACAAGTCCGACGGTCATCGATTTGATTGTTCCTTCGGAAACGATTTCAACCTGATGGATGAGAACGTGGACCGCAGGTTCAGCGAGAACGCCGAATAAGCCAAAGGCCGCACCGATGATTATGGCGATTCCTAATGTGCCTTCCGATGTGCCTAGGCCTTTTCCAACTTCTTGCGCAACCGGAAGGAAGCCGATGTTGACCGCAGCAAGGAAAATAACCAAACCGAAGTAGGCATAAAGCATGTTGATGAGGATTTTGACGATTCTCACACGGCGTGACTTGATGAAAATAAGGTCGTAGATGAGATAGAAGAGGGTTGTTGGAGCGATTGCGATTCCAACCATTCCGAGTTCGCTAAGGAAATGTCCGCCAGAAGAAGAGAAGAAAGCCGGCCAGAACTCTTCAAAGGTTTCATAGGCTGTAATCGGATTATCAGTCCAAACGTAGACCATTGAATCGACGTCGAGGAAAAGCGAAAGAACCATGACGGTGATGATCGGTCCAACAGACGCTAAAGCAGTTAAGCCGAAGGAGTCTTCACCGCTTCTTCCACCGCTCGCGGTTGATGCCGCTAAACCTGCGCCGAAGGCGAGGATGAATGGAACGGTGACTGGACCCGTAGTAACACCGCCCGAATCAAAGCAGATCGGAAGGAACTTCGGGTTAACGATTCCGGCTAACATGAACACCAAACCATAGAAGCAGATGAACATGATATTGAGGTTCTTGTTGAAGATGATTCTAAGGACGCCAAAGACAACGAAGAGACCAACGCCAATTCCGATGATGGCGATGAGCAAAACCTCATCCACGCCAATCTGAGCAGCCGTGACTTTGAGGTCTGGTTCAGCGATGGTGACAAGGACGCCGATGATGAACGTTGTAGCGATGACAAAGAAGATTTTTCTCTTTTTGAAGAGGGATTCGCCGATGATTTTTCCAATCGCGGACATTGAAGCCTCAGATCCAACGTTGAACAAAGAGAGGCCAAGAACGATTAAAGCCGAGCAGATTAAGAAGGATACGTAAGCAGGCAAGTTGAAATCACCAACGATACCTGTGAAGAAGACGATTGAGATGACGGCAACGATCGGAAGGACGCTCGCAAAAGACCCGCGCAGCTTCAAAAGGAAGGCTGAACGGAAGAATGTCTTACTTGCGGCGTTTGCTTCCATTTTTCGCTCCCTTTAGCTTAGCCTCTTCTGCTTTGGCGCGTTTTTCAGCATGGGATACCCAGAAAAGCTTCTTGAAGCAGGCTGGCATCTCAGCACGGATTTTGTATTCTTTCCCGTTTAACGGATTTGTGAAGTCGAGTTCGTAGGCATGGAGACCAAGTCTCTTGAGTGGGTTCGATGGCTCTCCATAGCGGTCATCACCGATGATGTAGTGGCCGATGTTTCCAAGCATGACACGGATTTGGTTCTTACGTCCGGTGTCGATGTTGACATCAAGAAGGGCGTATCCGCCTTTGGCGGCCATCTTTTTGTAGTGGGTAATCGCGAGTTTGCTGTTCTTTTTGCTCTTGGTGACTCTGACCTGGAAAGTGGTCTCGTCTAACCAGAGATAGTTCTTAAGGGTTTGTTCTTCAGGGATATCTTCGCCTTCAACGATTGCGTAGTAGCCACGCTTGGTGACGATTTCCTGCCAGTGATTCTGGAGGGCTTCTTTGACTTCGAAGCTCTTAGCGAAAATCAAAACGCCTGAGGTATCTTCGTCGATACGGTGAACGACAAAGACACGGGCTTTCTTGTTTGTTTGAGTGAGCCAATCTGTGACTAAACGATAGGCGGTTTTGCCTTTTTCTCTGTCGCTTGCGACAGAAAGAAGGCCTGATGGCTTATCAATGGCGATGATGTCCTCATCTTCGTAAATGATTGGAAGATCTTTTCTTTCTCTCTTCTTGATTGGGGTCCAGCTGACTGTGACTTCATCTTCTGGGTAAAGCTTATAGAACCACTCATTGACTGGCGCGCCTCCAACGGCGACCTGGTGGTTAGAAATCATGTGGCGGATATTGTGCTGAGACTGCTTCGCCATCTTCTGACGAAGGAACGTCAAAAGATCGGTTTCGTGGTACACCAAATAAGTCTTGGTTTTGTTTGGGTCTATGAAACCTTTTCGAGGTTGATTTCTTTTAACGTCATTTTTGTTCATAAAAGTATCTTATCAAAATGTGATTTTGATATATACCTATTCGACGAATTTTGATGAAAAAAGTCAAAGCAGCTTAAGGCTACTTTGAGGCGTCGTGCTTGAGCAAATCTTCGTAAAGATCGGTGCGGCGATCGCGGTAAACACCCCATCCGAAGCGCTCTTTGGCGATTTCGGAAAGGTCGAATTCCGCGTAGCGGATTCCTTCTTCTTCGCGGTTCATCTCTTCGACAAAGTCGCCATGCTGATCGGCGATAAAAGAGGAGCCGTAGAACTTCATGGAGGATTTTCCCATGGACTCAACACCGACTCTGTTAGATGCCATGACTGGCATGATGTTTGCGGCAGCGTGTCCTTTCATGACGTTCTGCCAATGGCTCTTGGAATCTTTTGGAAGAACCGGTTCGGAACCGATCGCGGTTGGGAAAAGAAGGATCTCGGCGCCTTTGAGAGCGAGGATTCTCGCAGTCTCTGGGAACCATTGGTCCCAGCAAATGCCAACACCGATGTTTCCAGCTTTGGTCTTGAAGACTTTGAATCCGGTGTCGCCTGGGGTGAAGTAGAACTTCTCCTCATAGCATTCGCCGGTTGGGATGTGGCTCTTGCGGTAGATGTCGACGATGGAGCCATCCTTGTCGATCATGGCAAGAGAGTTGAAATAGCAGTTTCCAGATTTCTCGAAGAAAGAAATTGGGAGAACGATTTTGTATTCTTTCGCCATCTCTTGGAAGTGCTTCAAGGTCTTGGAATCTTTGGCCTCTTCCGCTTTGGCAAAGAAATCATAATTCTCGATTTGGCAGAAGTAATATCCCTCGAATAATTCAGGGAGCAAAAGCAAATCCACGCCGTTTTTGCTGGCGGTTTTTATAAATTCATCGGCTTTTTCAATGCATTTCTCATAATTGTCTGGCATTGAGAATTGGGTAATGGCAACTTTGATTTTCATTAGTTATCCTCCTTGGCTGGGACCTGCATGGTGATGCAGTGGATATTTCCTCCGCCATAAAGAATCTCAAGGGTGTTGACCTGATGGATTTCTTTATCCGGATAGACCTTCTTCATGGTCTTGAGGGCAGTTTCGTCTTCTTTGATTCCGAAGGCTGGCAGGATGATGAAGTCCTTGCCTTGGTAGTAGTTGACGTATGAGGCGGCTAAGCGACGTCCCGCCTCTCTCTTATCGAGGGTGTTGTTATTGTTCACGAGGGACTTGGCTTCTTCTTTGCCTAGGTAGAGCGGTGAAGGAAGCTTCATCTTGTGGATGATGAATTCTCTTCCTTTCGCGTCGGTTTGTTTCTTGAGAGCGCGGTACGCTTTCTGGCAATAGTCATATTGCGGATCGTTCTTGTCGGTTGTCCATGCGAGCATGACTTCGCCTGGTCTTACGAAGGAAACCATGTTGTCGATATGTTCATTGGTCTCGTCTTCATAGATTCCATGAGGAATCCAAACGATCTTCTCAACACCGATATACTCACGAAGGACCTCTTCGATTTCGGTCTTGGTGAGACATGGGTTTCGTCCTGGAGAGAGGAGGCAGGCTTCTGTGGTAATAAGTGTTCCTTCTCCATCGACTGCGATTGAACCGCCTTCGAGGACGAATTTCGGGTGGACATAGGACATAAGCCCCATCTTCTTTGAGATCACTGACCTGAGTCTGTCATCGTCTTTGTAGTTCTTATAGAGACCGTCATAGTCTCCGCCCCAAGCGTTGAAGCGGAAATCAACGGTTCTGAGATTCTTTCCGTTGGTGACGAATAAAGGCATATTGTCACGAGCCCAAGCGTCGTTATAACGGACCGAGATTGTCTCAACGTTTGGAATTCTCTCGTAGATAGGCGCAAGGGTCTTGTGGAAGCTTGGATGGATGCCCACTACAACTTTCTCATGCTTCGCGATAGCAGATATAACGTCCTTATACGCAACCTGAGCAGGTCTTGCTTTCTTTCTCCAAGTATCAAGACGGAATGGCAAAAGAACCAAGGTCTCTTGATGCTCCTTGCCTTCAAACGGAACATGGTATCCATCATTGAGAGGGGTGGTCTTTTTGGTGCGGTGATAGTCGCTCAGTTTCTTCTCATAGACGGAGAAGCGACGCCAATTATCGGTGTCGATGACTTGAAACCCATCTTTAAAAGATGAGAGGAGGCGGATGCCTTCTTTCTTGTGCTCTTGGAAGAACTTAACCCTCTTGATGAGGTCTTTGGTCCAGACCTCGCCAGGAACGATAAGAGGGATTCCTGGGGGGTACATCATGACCTGCTCTTTGGAGACGGTTCCGTCTAACTCATCGAGAGGCAAAACCTTTCCTGGAGCATGGAAGGCAACACGAGGCCTTGTGAGCATGAACGGGAATGAGCTATCGAAGTGATGGTCTTCGTAAACGATGTCTTTGTGGTAATGCTTCGCGGAGATGTCTTTGAGAGCCTCAACCAAAGCATCGACGTGCTTTCTCTTCGTTCCGATGGCGAAGACACACATGATTTCGTATGTCTCAGCGAGCTCAACCTGAACTTTGTATTCGTCGATGAGGAGACGGTACAAATCAAATCCATCAATATCGAGCTTATCGATCGCGATAACAAACTTGCTGGAGTCGTAGTCATAGGCTCCGTTCGATTTGAAGTAGGCTTTGTCTTTGACTTCGAAACCTTTGATTTGGTTGATTTTCTTTCTCGCATACTCGACGAGCTTATAGGTGTCTGCCATAGCGTTCTGGCCCTTTTTGGAGGCCATGAAAGCACGAGCGCCGTCTAAGGACGCCATAAGCAAAGTCGATGGTGAGGTAGTGTTCAAAATGTTGAGAGAAATCTGAACCTCTTCTTTTCTGAACAGGTGTTCGTTCAAAAGAAGAACGGAGGATTGGGTCAATGAGCCAGCAGTCTTATGGAAGGAGACAGCAGACATATCAGCTCCCGCATCCATAGCGGTCATTGGCTGGCCTTCGATATGGAAATAGAAGTGAGCGCCATGGGCTTCATCAACAAGGACGGCCATATGGTGTTCGTGAGCATACTCAACAAGTTCCTTGAGATCACCGACCGCACCGAAGTAGGTTGGGTTGATAACAAAAATGGCCTTAGCGGACGTATTTCTGTTGATGGCCTTCTTCCACTCTTCGAGTGTTGGCTGATTGGCAATCTCAAGGTCGTTGTCGATCTGAGGCATGACATAAACAGGGACGGCACCAGAAATCGTCAAAGCGTTGATGACGGATTTGTGGATGTTACGAGGAAGGATGATCTTCTCCCCCGCTTTGACTGCGGTCATGATCATGGCGATGATGCCGCTAGAAGTTCCGTTGATTAAAAAGAAAGACTCGTCAGCGTGGCAGGCTTCCGCCATAAGCTGTTCCGCTTCCATGATGACGCCATTAGGTTTGGCGAGGTTATCTAATCCGACTGGGGCATTGACGTCACAAAGAAAAGCTTCGTGGCCTAAAACCCTTGTCGCAGCATTCTCTACATTGCCCATGTGATGTCCTGGGACATCAAAAGGAGAGACGTCTTTCTTGATGTAATTCTCTAAAGCCGTGATAAACGGGGTATGTTTCTGACCCAATTTCATTGCGCATATATAATACGCATTCGCTACCCCATGTGAAATTATTTTTTGACCCTTAATGGGATAAAAAATAAACCGCACGGGTTTCGTGCGGTTTTTGTCGTGGATTTTTGGTTTTCTTTAGCTTAGTTGAACTTAACGATTTTGTGTCCAATCGTGAAGCCGGTTCTAGCTATAAGAGTTCCAAGGCCAAGAGGAAGGTTAATGAACCAGATGAGTGGGTGACGTTTGATCTTCTTGTATTGGCGTTTGTTGTTGGTCTTGCAGTGTCTCCAGAAATCCTTGAGGGCTTCTCTGGATTCTTTTGTTCCAACGTATTTGGCCCAGAGGACGGAGAGAATCATATTCATGATCAAGTGATGGAAGACGGCTTTGTAGGTCGCTTTGTCTTTGATCGAGTAGATGTCGATGGCGTCGAAGATGAGCTTTCCGTCGATAAGGAAGTCTTTGTACTTCTTAACGAGGTTGGAGGTCTGCATGGACTGTCCATCTCTGCCAGTGAGGTACTGGTAGACACTCACAGGGACGTAACGGATCTCTTTGACGAACGCCATTGGGGCGTAGATGAAGTAGTTGTCTTCATAGGAGACGTGTCCTGGGCAATGGACTCCGCTTTCTCTAAGGGTAGCGGTCCTATACATGGTGGTATGTAAGGTAAGGTTACGGTCGTAGCGGAAAGGCTTAATGCAGGACCATGGTCCGCCTTTGGCGGCATCATAATCTTTGCCTTTGAAAAGGTAGTTGAAGTTGATGGTGGCGTCTTTGTTGTCTCTGCCGTGCCAATAGGTGTAGTCGGTGAAGTAGAGGTCGGCTTTGCAGTTTTGCTCTTTGACGTCTTTGAGAAGGGCGGCAAATCCATCGTGATCCACCCAGTCGTCGCTATCGAGGACGCGGAAATAGACACCGGTGGCAAGCTGTAAGCCGTGGTTGATGCCTTCGCCATGTCCGCCATTTGGCTGGTGGACGGCTTTGATGAATGGGTGTTCGGCTGCGTACTTGTCAGCAATCTCACCCGTTTTGTCTTTGGATCCATCATCAATGATGATGACTTCGACGTCTTCCCCAAATGGGATGAGGGAATCGACGGCGTAGTGCAAGAATTCCTCGCTGTTGTAAGCAGGAATGCACACTGTGATTAATTTCTGTTTTGTATTCATAGGTAAATTACTTGTTTCGCTTGTGGGCAAGCCTAGTAATTATACACATTTAAAACTACCTTAAAAGGTAAAGAAGTGTTTTTGTAGAATTTGTCTAGTTTTCTAAAGCCTTTTTCGCAGCATTTTCTAACGCTTCGTCGCGAGCTTTCTTTCTTTGTTTTTTGACTTTGCCTTGGCGGATGAACTCACGGAGTCCTTTGAAGAACTTGCCGTTGCACATCATGATGAGACCACCAAGCTGTCCCCAACCGATCATGCCGCCTGAAGCGCGGGACATGTTTCTTAATGGGGTGTAGTACATACCCATGGTCATAGTATCGGCCAAGGATCTGTTGCCGAAGGCTGGAAGAATCTTGATGACGACGCGGATGGCCCACTCAAAGAAACGGCCAAACCAGCCTTTCGCGTAGCGAAGGTCGTAGATGGTTGTCTCAGGAGTGACCATGATTCTGTTCTTCTTGATGAAGACGACTGGTTCCTCGATCTTTCTGCCAAGAAGGGTTTCGAATTCCTCTTGGTCGACGCGTCTGACCTTTCCGCTGAAATAGGAAGGAAGTTTCTCTTTGTCATATGGCGCTGGAGCGTTGGTGCCTTCTTGATGGATCTTGCCAACAAGAGGGAACGAAGCGCTTGATGGACCAACATAGATGTCGTAGTCCCCTGCTTCAACTTCCCACTTGTTGGTGAGGACGTTGAAGTAACGGAAAGTATATTCATCGAATGGGATGCTGACTTCTTTTGTTTCGCCTGGTTTGATTTCGACTTTGGCGAATCCTTTAAGTTCAAAAGCTGGACGGAAGATTGCGCTCTCTTTGAGACCAACATACATTTCAGCGACTTCTTTGCCAACGACGCTTCCGGTGTTCTTGATCTTGAAGGAGACGCCCTTCTCATCAACCTTGAGGTCACTGTATTCGAAGCTGGTGTATGAAAGACCGTAGCCGAATGGGAATCTTGGAGAGATGTCGGCAGTCGAGAAGTAGCGGTAACCGATATATGGTCCTTCACGATATTCGACTAAGCCATTCTGCCAGCCAAAGGTTTCGGCGCTTGGGCAGTCTTCATAGGTGTATGGGAGGGTTTCGGAAAGCTTTCCAGAAGGATTGACCTTGCCAGCAAGGACTTCGATCATGGCTCTCGCGCCAGCCTCGCCGCCGAGGTAGCCGTGGACGAGGGCGTTGACGTTGTCGACAAACGGAAGCTCAACAGGCGAACCCGCACTCAAAACGCAGACGATTGGGGTTCCGATTTCATGCAATTTCTCCAGCAAATCCAACTGATTTTTTGGAATTGCCATGGTTTTTCTGTCAAGGCCTTCGGTCTCGCTGTGCTCATCTAAACCGAGGAAATAGAGAACAACATCAGCCTTTGAGGCGAGGGCGCAAGCCTTCTTTCTGAGGCCTTTGCTCTTCTTGCCGTATCTCTTGAAACCAGGCTCGTAACCAATGAAGTTGATGCCTGATCCTTCTTCTTTGGCGACCTCAAGAGCGGACTCGACTTTGATTGGGTTAACAATACTGGAGCCTGCACCTTGGTAACGCGGTTTATCGGCGAAGTCACCGATGATGGCGACCTTGGTTTCTGGTTTGAGAGGGAGAATGTCTCCTTCGTTCTTCAAAAGGACGATCGATTCTCTAGCGACCGTAAGAGCGGCTTCGTGGTTGGCCTCTTTGTCGGTCTCTGGTTTCTTGTTTTTGAGGTTCTTGTTCGTGAGCAAAGCCAAATCGATGATGCGATCGATGGCCTCATCAACGTATTTCTCATCTAAGGTTCCGTCTTTGACGGCGTTAAAGACATCGTCATTGGTTTCACCGCCGGTGGAAGGCATCTCAACTTCGTTGGAGGCTTTCAAACCGAGGATACGGTCGTTCTCTCCGCCCCAGTCGGTGATGATGATTCCTTTGTATCCCCAATCCTTGCGGAGAATATCGAGGAGAAGGTGTTCGTTCTCGTTGGCGTAGGTGCCGTTGAGCTTGTTATAAGAAGACATGATGCTCTTGGCTTTGCCTTCTTTGATGGCAATTTCAAAACCAGTGAGATAAATCTCACGGAGAGTTCTTTCATCGACGATGGAGTTGGACGCCATCCTCTTGATTTCTTGGTTATTGGCAGCGAAGTGCTTTGGACATGCGCTGATGCCGTTTTCCTGAACGCCAGCGATGTAGTTGGCGGCCATCTTACCGGCAAGATATGGATCTTCGGCGAAGTATTCGAAGTTACGTCCACAGAGTGGATTTCTCTTCATGTTGAGAGCGGGAGCGAGAAGAACGCTAACGTCATTTGTCGCAGCTTCTTCACCGATGGTTTTGCCCATCAAATGGGCCATCTCAACATTCCAGGTGTTCGCGGTTGTCGCAGAAGATGGGAAACATGTAGCAGGAATGGATGGGTTGAGACCAAGGTTGTCGGCTTGGCTTGCTTGCTTCCTCAAACCTGTTGGACCATCTGAGAAGAACATCGAAGGCAAATCGATGCTTGGCAAGTTCATTGTTTGCCAGAAGTCTTTGCCACTTAATAAGGAAACCTTTTCCTCGAGGGTGAGCTTGGAGATTAAGTCTTTGTGTTTGAGGGCCATATCCTACTCCTTCTATGTTTTATGTTTAGGCAATGCCTAAGGCTTTAAGCTTATCGAACATCTCTTTGGCAGCGATGATGCAATCATCCATGTCGTAATACTTGTAGACCGCAAGCCTTCCAAGGAAGAAGGTCTTTGGCTCAAGCTTGGCCGAGAGTTCTTTATAGGCAGCGGCGAGGCTATTGTTCTTCTCGTCGTTGATTGGGTAGCAAGGAATCTTTCCTTCTTCGAAGGTATCCGGGTACTCAAATGTGACAAGGGTCGAATGATGGTTCTTGCAGAACGGATCAAAGGCCTTGTGCTCAGCGCAGCGGGTGTATGGCTGATCGTGAGTGGTGAAGTTGATGACCGGGTTGTTCTGATAACGGTCCATCTGCATCCACTGATTGTCGAAGCGGAGGGATCTGTATTCGAGCTTGCCGAGCTTGAATGAGAAGTACTCATCAAGACGTCCGGTGTAGATGACGTGGTCCGCCATCGCATCCCATTTTTCTTTCTCTTCGAAGTAATCCACGCCGGTTTTGACGTCGATTTCTTTCAAAAGGTTCTGAACCCACTTGGAATAACCGCCGACTGGGAGACCCTGCCAGGAGTCATTGAAGTAGTTGTTGTTGTATTCAAATCTCAAAGGCAAACGTTTGATGATGCTGGCAGGAAGCTCTTTGCAATCTCTGCCCCACTGCTTCTCGGTGTAGCCTTTGATGAGTTTCTCGTAGATGGTGCGGCCAACGAGTTTGATGGCTTGCTCTTCGAGGTTCTTTGGTTCATCGATGTGTTCCTTCTCAACCTCTTCCGCGATTTTGGCTTTCGCCTCTTCCGCGGTGGTGACACCCCATAACTCATGGAAGGTGTTCATGTTGAAAGGCATGTGGTAGAACTCGCCATGGCAGTTAGCGATAGGCGAGTTGATGAATGGATAAACTTCAACATTCTTGTTGAACATATCCCAGGCGAATTTGTCTGAGGTATGGAAAATGTGTGGTCCATAAGTGTGGACGATGATGCCATCTTGGATGGCTGTGGAAATATTGCCGCCGACATCGTCGCGTTTCTCGATGACGAGAACCTTCTTACCGGCGTTCTTAAGTAAGTTGGCGATCGTTGAGCCAGAAAGGCCGCTGCCAACAATCAAGTAATCGTAATGCATAAGCACTCCTATTCAGACCGGTATATTTTACCTTAACCTAGGGTAAAAGTGCTACAATACCAAAGGTAAATTTATGAAAAAGAACGAAGTTATACATGAAGCGCTGGCAAAAGAAGGCGCAGATGCTTGGGTTATCGTCGACTACGAAAACAGAAATAAAACCCTAGTCGAGTTCCTTGGTAACAGGATGCTCACGAGAAAGATTTTCCTCGTCTTCCCGCTTAGCAAGAAGCCTTTCATCATCTGTCATTCAATCGACACCGTTTTCCTTAGGGACGAAGAGATCACGAGTCAATTCGACCTTAAGGTCTACCATACCTGGCAAGAGATGCTCGATATCGAGAGGAAAGAATTCGCCGAATATAAGAAAGTCCTTATGGACATCTCCGAGTTTGGTCTCCTCCCAAGAATCTCTTTAGCCGACTATGGCTCAGTCGAATTCGTTAAGAGCCTTGGCATCGAAGTCGCTTCAAGCGGAAACCTCCTTCAGAGATTCAGCGCTTTATATAGCGATAGAGCCTATGAGCTTCAGTTCCTCGCAAACAAAAAGACCCTCATGATCAAAGATGAGGCTTTCGCCAAAATCAAAGAACTCATTCTTAAGAATGGCGAGACCAGCGAATACGAGATTCAGAAATTCATCTGCGATAGATTCCACGAAGAAGGCATGGTCTATGACGACCCTGCTATCGTTGCGATTGGCAAGAACGCTTCCGACCCTCACTATGGACCAAGCAAAGAAGTCTCCTCCCCTATCAAGAAAGGCGACTTGGTCCTTATCGATATGTGGGCGAAGATGGATGACCCTGAAGGCGTCTACGCCGACATCACCTGGATGGGTTATGTTGGAGAAGAAGTCCCGGAGGTTTATGCGAAGAGATTCGAAATCTTAAAGAAGGCGATTGAGGCCGATTTCGAGTTCCTCAAAAACGAGCTTCCTAAGAGAGCGGTCGCCGGTTACGAAGTTGACCAAATCTCAAGAGATTACATAAAAGAGGCAGGATTTGCTGAGTATTTTGTCCATAGAACCGGACATAACATCGCGGTTGATGTCTCTCCTCACGGCCCTGGCGTCAACATCGATAACTATGAGTCGCACGACATTCGTGAGATCATCGACGGAGTCACTTTCTCCCTTGAGCCAGGCATCTACGCACCTGACTTCGGCATGAGAAGCGAGACCAATGTCTATATCAAAGACAGGCAGCCAATTTACGTTGCTGGACATCAAGAAGAGATCATCGCGATTCTCAAAGATTAACCTCAGTTCTAGAAGGTCGGCCAAATTTGACCGACTTTTTCTTTTTGTCTAGAATAGGCAAGTCTTATGAAATTCTCATCCTTCATGAAATTTGCTGGTTTTGGAATCAGCACAATTCTCTTTCGCAGGAAGAAACCTATTTTAGGAACGGTCATCGTCACCGATAAGTGCAACCTCCACTGCAAACACTGTTCTGTCAATAACATCACCGCGGTCATCCACCCATATGAGCAGATCAAGGGCGAGATGAAGCAGCTCTATGACATGGGCGTGCGCATCCTCTTTTTCTGTGGAGGCGAGACCTTCATGTGGAAGGACGGAGACAAGACCCTTAGAGACCTCGTCATCGAGGCGAAAAAGATGGGCTTCCTCATCGTTAACGTTGTCACGAACGGAACCTGGCCAATCGATTTGCCAGAGGCGGACTTAATTTTATTAAGTCTTGATGGCGATAAGGTCCACCACAACATCATCAGAGGCGAGACCTACGACACCATCTTCGAGAACATCTCCAAGGCCACCTCAGACAACATCTGTTTCTATATGGCCGTCAACCAGATCAACAAGGATTGTATCCGTGACGTCTGTGAAAAAGCCCGCGACACCAAGAACGTCAGAGCGGTCTCTTTCAACTTTCACACCCCATACCCAGACACCAAAGAACTCAAACTCACCAAAGAAGATAAAGCCAAATGCTGCGAGACCATAAAGCAGATGATGAAGGAAGGGTGCCCTGTCTTTAACCTCAAGAGCGCATTCCCATATATCATCGAGAACAAGTTCCCAACCCCATGCCACCAGTGTGTCGTCATGGAGAATGGAAAGCTTTCCGTCTGCGGGCGTTGCATCGATGTCCCAGGCCTTTGTGATGAATGCGGCTACTTCTTCGTCGCCGAATATACCCTTCTCTTCAGGGGCAACTTGAAGATCATCTTCGAGATGCTAAGGACTTACCT
>CAMKAQ010000006.1 GCA_946410525.1 uncultured Caryophanales bacterium
TGCATGTTGCCGGCAAAAACCTTGGTGAGACATGTGCCAATATCTTAAGCCAGACCTATGATTTGATGGTTGAGCTTAAACCTGAAGCAGTGCTTGTTTTGGGCGACACCAATTCTTGTCTTTCTGCTATAAACGCAAAAAGACTTCATATCCCTCTCTTCCATATGGAAGCAGGTAACCGTTGCAAAGACGAATGCCTTCCTGAAGAAACCAACAGAAGGATCGTCGACATCATAAGCGATGTGAACCTTCCATATTCTGAGGCTGCTAGACGTTATTTGATCGAATGTGGTATGCCAAAAGAGAGAACCTATGTTACTGGTTCTCCTATGGCAGAAGTTCTCACAATGAACTTAGATAAGATCAAGAAGAGTAATGTTCTTGAACGCTTAGGTCTTAAGAAGGATAACTACATTCTTTTATCTGCTCACAGAGAAGAGAACCTCGACAGTGAGAAGAACTTCAATAACTTGTTTAATGCTATAAACGCTTTGGCAAAAAAATATGATATGCCAATCCTTTATTCCTGCCATCCAAGAAGCAAGAAGAAGCTTGAAGCCAGCGGATTCAAACTTGATCCAAGGGTTAGAGTCAACGAGCCTTTAGGATTCAATGATTACAACAACCTTCAGATGAATGCTTTGGCGATTGTCTCTGACAGCGGAACCCTCCCTGAGGAATCTTCGTTCTATCTTTCAATTGGAAGCCCAATTGCTGCTGTTTGCATCAGAACTTCAACCGAAAGGCCTGAAGCGGTTGAAGCAGGGGATTTCATTGTTGCAGGCATCACTGAGAAAGAACTTCTTCAAGCCACTGACATGGCAATCGAGATGAAAAAACAGAATATCCTTGGCAAACCTTGCCCGGATTACACTGATACATGTGTTTCGATGAAGGTTGTAAGGATTATCCAATCATATACGAATATCGTTAACAGAATGGTTTGGAGAAAAGAATAAAGTATGAAGATACTTGTTACTGGCTCCAGAGGAATGGTTGGAACCGCTCTTGTAAACAATCTCAAAAACATTAGAGACGGCAAGAACAAAACGAGACCTAACATAAACATTGAAGAGATATATGAATATGACTTAGGTGATGAGTCTAAGCTCGATGCCTTTTGCAAGGACTGTGATTTTGTTTTCAACCTAGCCGGAGTCAATAGGCCAACCAACCCTGAAGACTTCATGAAAGGGAATCGTGATTTCGCATCCATTCTTTTAGAGACTCTCAAGAAACATAACAATAAAGCGCCTATCATGCTTTCAAGTTCTATTCAGGCAACCCTTGCTGGGAGATTTGGAACAAGCGAATATGGCAAAAGCAAATTAGCAGGGGAAGAACTATTCTTCAAATATGGTGAAGAGAATGGCGTGAAAGTCTATGTGTATAGATTCCCGAATCTTATGGGCCATTCACGTCCTAAATACAACTCTGCTGTGTCCACTTTCTGCTGGGCTGTCGCTAACGATGAGGAATTTACCGTTAACGATAGAAGCACAGAACTTGAATTGCTCTATATCGACGATTTAGTTGAAGGAATGTTTGATTTGCTCGAAGGCAAAGAGAAACACTGCGAGTTTGATGGTGTTGAAACAGTATTAAAAGAAAATGGCAGATATTGCTGTGTCCCTGTTACCCATAAAGTGACATTAGGCGAGATTGTTGATTTGCTTCAGGAATTCAAAAAACAGCCTGTCACATTAATGATGCCTAAGACGCCTGAAGGATCTTTTGCAAAGAAGCTTTTCTCACTCTATCTGTCTTATCTCCCAAAAGAGAAGTTTAAGTACGCTTTAAAGATGAATTGCGATGACAGAGGTTCTTTTACTGAGATGGTTCACACGCTTGATTGTGGCCAAGTCTCAGTCAATATCTCAAAGCCTGGTATCACCAAAGGCAACCATTGGCACAATTCCAAATGGGAACAGTTTATCGTCGTAAGCGGTCATGGCCTAATCCAAGAACGTAATATCAACACCGGTGAGTTCATTGAATTTGAAGTATCTGGTGAAAAGATTGAAGCAGTATATATGATTCCAGGATGGACTCATAACATTGTCAACTTATCCAAAACAGAGAATCTCGTCACAATCATGACGTGTAACGAGATTTTTGACAGCAACCATCCTGACACTTTCTTTGAGTTCGTCAAATAGTGTAGAATCAGGCTATGTATTTTGATTTCATGCTGACTGATACGTTTTCCGACGACGTAGTTCCAGGTTTCTTTGATTTGATCTTCGTTTTTGTGTCAGAAATAGAAGAAAACTCATTTTTTATGGATGAGTTCTTTGTAAACGAACACGAATACGCCCTTTTCGCTAAAAGTCTTAAAACTGTCGAAGGGGAATTAACAGGACACCATCCTTACGATTATGAGTATCGAAGCGCAAGGATTGAAAAGGAAGCTTTTATCAAATATTTTCATTTTGGTTCCGAGGAAAGGTCGATTGATGAGCTGAATGTCCGCCTTAAAAACGTAGCTATCCATCGCTTTGAATCGCTCGGAAAAGCAGTCGATTTAGAATACAAGGACAGAATAATCGTCAATGATTATTTTGATGAGCGTAAGTACATTTTCGAAAAGACTAATGAAAGATTCGACTTTTCTTTTCCGGGTCTCGATAAGCCTAAGGAATCGGTTATTTTTAGAATGTATAACGTTGGACAAGCTAATATGTCTGCTCTTTTCGTTGGCGAAAAAGATTTTCCCGAAATAATATTTGATCTCGGCGAAAAGAAGAGATGTAATGAGGCAATCGATTTGTTACAAAACAGATTGCCATTATCGGGTTCTGGTGAAACCACTACGATTGTGATTTCCCATTATCATGACGATCACATCAAAATGGCGAAATATATCCCTCAGAGAGGTCGTTCTTTGCGATTCATCTGCCCTCAATTGCTTCACAGTTTGGACTTCAACAAGCCAAACATTCAGACGCTCCTTGACCTAATAAGCAATAACGGATATTCGGCATGCTTTTTCCCAAACGACAGTATTAAGAACCCAATCAAAAAACGGTTTGTAACGTTTTTGCAAGGCTCTAAAGTAAAGAGAGATAGCAATCAAAACGAAAGCGAGAATTCCCATGGCTTAATAACTCTTTTAACTATAAATGGAAAAAAGGTGTTGATTCCTGGGGATGCTCTTTACGGAGATATTTTCACCCGCTTAAATTCGCCACTAAAGCCTGATTATGTTTTGATACCTCATCATGCTTGCGAATACAACGGCCCCATTAATCCAAAAATAATTGATTTATCTAAGTTAAAAGAGTCGTTTACTTTCTGCGGTCCTCACAGCGGACACCACCATCCAAACAAAACCCATTTCGATCAATATTTGGTCAATGATGCAAAGGCTATTCGTTTGGCCAATCCTAGCAAACCCTTTCCAATTGTTTTTGACGGCAAAGCTCAAATCGTTGACGAATATTATCTAATAAGTTTTGCTTCTCACTATGATTGGAAATTGAGATAACCCTTTGCAAAACAAGCAAACGCTGTCTAGTTCTAACGCAATCTTTCAATTCGTAGCATAATAACCCTAGATGAAGAAGAATAGGTTCTTCGGTAAATACTACAAGTTCATCAGTGATGATTCTTCTTTTCTTTTGCGGTGATAATAAGAACCGCTAACGAATGATTTGGCGATTGCGAGCGTACAAACGCTATTGAACCGGTTTAAGTATTTGGTTGATATAACTTCAATCCCAAACAGTATCGGGAGTAGAAGAACTGACAAAAGTAATACGAGAGGGGATGATAGCGTCCTTTTTCTTATCCCAATCAACAATTGTTCGTTGGATCTAATTGGCTTTCCCAGAGAATGTCTGATAAAAGAAATAAAGTCCAGTTTTATCAAGTAAGATATAATCAGTATCATGAAACCATACAAAGAACATAAAACATTCAAGAAGATCGTTAAGTTTTCAGAGAAGAATCGGGGCGCGTACGCTTTAGTGTGCTTGCTCGTTCTTTTGGCGATAATCATCTACCGAGTGGTGGATGGCATTCAAAGCGAAGGTGGCTTTGACTTCAAAACGTTCATTCTCTCGCTCATAGATTTGAAGGTATTTGTAGCCGTCATCCTTGCTTTTGTTTTGACCGGTGTTGCGAACTTATTAGGTGGGTTATTCTCTCCTAAGGTAGAGGATATGATGAAACTGACCACCAACTACGATTCCTTGGTGAAGAAGTATGAACATTTCTCCAAATTGGTTGAATACACAAATAGCAGTGAGAGCGATTATCTCACTGGGAGAAAACACACAACTTCTCAAGCGACCAATTACAAAAACGATAAATATAACAGCATTGAAGATGCATATGTGTTTCCAACCGTAATACTGACATCGTTAAAGAACAAAAACACCAATATCGTTTTTGACGATAAAGAAGAAAACGCCTACAAGCAGCCTGATTGGATCAAGAAGCACAGCGATGAGCTCTTTGCCGCGCATAGCCATTCAGAAAAATATAACAGCCAAATGCTTAGGGTCAGTGATTTCACGTATGACAAAAAGACCGCGACAATATATTTGTCAAAGACGACTTATTTGGATTCGCTTATCGCTAATAGAGCTTGCGACTATGAAATCAATGGTGTCAGCGTTAGAGAAGTATACGAACCAGGACCTGTGCTCCATTCTTTAAAAGACTCACAGCTCTCGAACCACTTAGGCTTTAACGGAATGGTTGAAACAAGCGACCATAAATTCATCTTCATCAAAAGACATAACAAAGTGTCCATTGCCAAGAACACGTGGCAGACCTCAATCGGAGCGTCTTTAAAAACCAAATACGCTTTAAATGAAAAACAGACAGTGGATACCTCTAGCATCGAGAACGCGATGATCGAGGAGATGATTACAGAATTCAATCTCAAGAATCTAAAGGATCGTGAAACAAAAGAATCTGAAATGAGGAAGACTTTTTCCTTCAAAGAGAATGTCCTTTATTTCTACAGAGACTTATTGGAATGTGGCAAGCCACAGCTGATGTTCCTTTTTAAGTTGCCGGTTAGCAGCGATGAGTTAGTAGAAGCGTTCACGAGTGGACTCAAGACCGCAAAAAAGAACAAAGACACATTTAACTTATATTGCGATGTCGATGGACATAATCTTTTACTCATCGACAGGGAAGACATGAAGAAACTGTATCTCACACCTGATGGTTTTGCTTATAAGAAGAAATTCTACAAATCGGTTCCTAGTGCAGTGGCGACCATAAGGATGCTTATTTCTTATCTCAATGGGGAGACACTTTGAACCGCAAAGGCAGTGTGCTAAACAAGTAGTGTTTTTAGATACGAAATCAATTATTGAAGCGGTGGTCCTGAGGATATTCGAAGGAGACCGCTTCTTTTTATACGTTTTGAAGGTTTTTTCTGTGAAACCTATTGAATCGCGAAAGACAAATATGCAAATATTGTAAAGGTTTGCTTTTCAAAGCATTTTTATATTACGTTTGGGTTGTGCCAAAAGAGGTATCTTCATGTCTTATCCTTATTTCCGATTTTATTCGAAAACAATAATTAACCAATGTGAGAGCCTTGAACAAGAACTAAATTCTTTTCTAAAGATAAAACGCGAAAACAATTATTATAAACGCTGGCTATTTAGATTTTTTTACTACGTATCTAGGCCTTTTAGGTTTTTATATAGAACCTTTCTCGCTTTTATTAATTGGTTCATTTCATTAATTAAGAAAGCTTTTAGGATGATGCTTTTGTTGCCTCCAAAAGAAAAACAACTAGATAGGGATGATCCCAATGGAAATGTTTTGTTAATAAAAGGTGAATGGGGCGTTGGAAAAACCTATTTAGTTGATCGCTACTTCAAGTCCAATTTGCAAGCCAGAGAAAGGTACAATCCAGTTTTTATCGATCTCTTTGGTCTTTCTTCAATAGATGAATTAAACAAAAAAGTAGTAAAAGGGATATCCTTCAGCAAAACGAAAAAGAAGGAAAAGACAATTAAGATTTATGCTAAAGCAACTATTGAGAACAAGTTTTCTGGTTTAGCAGCTTCTCTAGAAATTGGGATAGCTTTATCGAAGAAAATCGAGAAGATAAGAAACTACAATGATTTTGTAGAGAATCAGAATGCTATCTATAAGAAATGTCGATACAGGCACATCAAAGAGCCAGTAATAATCCTCGACGATATCGAAAGGAAGAACAAAGAATTATCCTTGGAATCGATTCTTGGGTTTGTCGATATTTTTAAAAAGCAAGGAATAAAAACGATACTGATTGCCAACGCAACTCAGTTAGAACTTCAAGAGGAAGAGATGTATCACTTGCTTGACCGAGTGGCAGATAGGACTTGTTTCATTTATGACATCAAGAATTCTATCGATGACTTTATTGAGTATTTTCAGGTTGAAAGACGTCTTGAATTAGGAAAACCGATTGACCACATTTTTAGCAAAGAAGCTGCTCGAATTCTGATTTTAAAGGATTTGACAAGCAATCTTAGAACATTTAAAAGATTTGCAGGAATATTAGTCGATTTCGATAGAGATTTTGATTACCCAGACAGGCCTCTATTAAACATGATTTTGTTGTGCCTAATTAGCCAATGCGAAGGGAAGTATTTGTTCAATGATTTAATATCCTCAAAAACCGAGGAACACATGAAGTTGCTAAAGACGCAAGGGGAAGATAAGAGTTACTCCGCTGCCTATAACGAAATGCTGGAAAAGTATTCTCATTTGAAGAACGATAGATTCCAAACCTTTTATCTCCAAGCGGCCGATGTTCTCGAAAGATTCAAAGTATTTAAAGGCGATAAAGGCCGAGGCTTTGTGAATACTGTATATGACTGTTTGTACAAAGGGACTATTGAGGATTTGAGAAAGAGTTCTTTTAAGTTTCAGCTCTGCCCTTTGCAAAACGTCATCGAGAATCGGGGCGAAGCGGGTGTTCCTAAAAACGGTTTCAAAACAGCCAATTCTTTTGCCTCTTTTGTCGAAGGTTGTATTCATAACAAAGGGGTTAGCAAGTTTTATCTTCTTCTGTTTGTCTGCCAAACATGTGATTACAATCACTTTAAAGAAACTGAAAAAACCGTTAACAAGCATCTGAAATCATTTTCGGACGATTTAATTAAAGAAGCCATTAGAGAGTACGTCTTGTCTGGTTGGGAGTATGAGACTCATTACTTGCGCTACGTCCAACCAAAGGATTCAGGCATTTTTTCTTCTAAAGATTTCTTAAAAGGGTTTTTCGAAGGAATTGCTCCCTTTATTAATGAAAACCTACGCAGGATAAGCATCGAAGAACGATTGAATGTTCTCTATAGAATTGAGGATATTTTCCAAGTCCATGACGCATCTATGATCGATGCTTGTTATATGGGTATCAAAGATAAATTCTATGAAGACATCATTAGTTTTAATAAAGGTGAATTTGTTGACAATCTGACATCTATATTGTCTAGGCGAGGTAACGAGATTAAGGAAAGGGTCTTGAATATCGTTGGGAGATTAGAAAGAACAGGCAGGATAAGCAATATTCATATTCATTTCGACGATTTCAACCTTGACTCTTTCATGGTTCATGCTGGTTAGAGCTTTTGTTAATAATCAGATCTATTCAATTTGTCGTTTTCTCCTACGATAATAGTTTTATATGAAAAAGAACCGCTTCTTCGGTAAATACTACAAGTTCATCAGTGATGATTCTTCTTTTTCTTTTGCAGTTATCATAAGTACCGCTAACGAAGGTGATATGCTTCAAGTCATAACCCCTCATAAAGCGTTCCTCATCAACAACACTAAATCTGTAGAGGTCAAAGGAAGCATAATCACCTTTGATATCAATCAAGATGATCTTGTGATTAAAGGGGAGTTAACTTTTGGAGAACTTCATCCTCTTAAGAAGAAGGTTATGGGACCTTTCACATACCTACCAATGGAATGCAGGCATGAGATATATTCCATGTACCACGAATTAAAGGGAACTCTTCTGATTAATGGCAAAGAAGTATCTTTCAACAAAGGCAGGGGATATATCGAAGGCGACAGTGGCACTAACTTCCCAAAGAAGTATGTTTGGTACAACAGTGTCACCGAAGATATAACCGCTACATTCGCTTTAGCGAGCATCCCTCTTTTCGGTTTCATCCATTTCACTGGAATTCTTTGCTTTATCAAAATAAAGGAAAAGGAATATTACCTTTGCACGTATAACGGTGCGAAGCTAAAGAAGATTGATGAGGATGAAATCATCATCAAGAAAGGAAAATATTCCTTTGTCCTTAATATCAAGAATGAAGGAGGACATCTCCTTAAAGCGCCAGTCAAAGGAAATATGGAAAGGTACATAAAGGAAAACCTTAACGTACCAACCTCATTCAAACTCTTGAAAAAGGATGAGACTCTTATTGAAGTGAATGATCCCATATCATCGCTTGAATATATGTGGTGAAAAACGCTCCGAACACCTGGAGCGTTTTTTCTTTAAGAAAAGGTATGGATTTTGCTTTTCGATTTTTTGTATAATGTGCCAGCGTTTCACTTTGAACGCATTTACGGAAGGAGAACAAAGAATGAAGAAGAAAGCATTAACCTTAATCGCACTCGCAACCCTTATGTGTGGATGTGCAAACAATAACGAGACCAAGAGCTCAGTGGAGAACATCCCAACCAAAGTGGACTGCATGGAAATCACGGTTTTCCGTAATGGCCGAGAATACGATTGGCATCGTCATGAGGCCAGTGAGTCTTTGGTGTGGGAATACGCGAACATCGATGACACAAAGATGATCTACCTCGATAGGCATTTCGCGTATCAGAACGAAGCAAGGACCGAAGAGTATGATTCGAAACTTTATATCACTGAACATGGCAAGTCTGAGGAGTACTTTTTCTCTGATTTCATTGGCTTCCTCAAATATGAGGTCAACTATTATATCGACATTGAGAAGAAGTTGCTCGACATTGAGACCAAGTGGTCTTTATATGACAAAGCGGACCCATTCCCAGTGACGATTGGTATCCAGAAAGAAAGAAGAGATTCTGACAATGAGCTTGCTTTAGAATGCGCTAAAAAAGGCTATTACACCAATCTTGGTTTCGTAGATTCTTCGTTCGTCACATTAGACATTGATTATTTGGATGGATCTTTAGAGAGACACAAATACGTCACATACCCAGAGGATGTCACATTCGAGTACACTCCAAAGTGGTCCAACAAATAACTTCAAAAAACTGAGAAGCCCATGCAACGAAAGGTACCCCAAATCCTAGATATTAGGAAAGGGGTATTTTCAAAACGAGCTTCTTTTTTTGTTCTTCAACCCCAAAAATGATGCTTAAAAACAGTTTTACATTGGCTTATCCAAGGAAGTCCTTCTGGAGTATTTACTTAGCACTGTGATTTTTGCTAAAATTCGTACGTTGTGTATTTAATGACGCCTGTTTCTCGAGTTTTGTTTTACAAACATAGCTAGACAGGAATTAACGGATCCTTGCCACAACAATAGTCTTTTAAACCATGAATAATGCAGCGAAACCAAAAGAACAACACATAGGCGTATGGATTGCTCTTGCGTCGCTTTTAGTATCAATTATTCTTTGCTCCCTTGCATACGTTTTCAGAGAATGCTGTTTTCTAAAACTCTTTTTGAAATATGCCCCTGAGAAAGAAACGGTTCTTGGCATAGTGACCGCAATCAACATATGCGTTGCAACCACGCTTACTCTCTCGCTTACCATTGAGGGCGACAAGGATTCTTTTTATTTTGGGATATCGCCGAAGACGTTAAATACTTATGTTGGAAACAGAATTTCTTTATCTAGCAGCTACATTGCGCTAGTTGGTTCTTTCATCGTCTCTCTTTGCTTGTTAAAGGGTGGTTTAGGACTACTTTTCTATGCTTTTTCAATCTCATCGTTATTGTATTTTTTGGTAGCTATTCTATCTGGATTGCCTGTTTTAAAAGGGAAGAGTAAAACGGTTTTTTCACGAATGGGAAAAGATCTCGAGAATATAAATCTAAGCCGCCTTGAAAAAGAGCCGACTGGCGCCGCTCTTGACGCCCTTTTCCGAAAAGGGATCTCAGTAGAGGAAATATATTCTAATATTCGTGGGAAAAACAAAAACTTTTCCGAGAAAGAGCTCAAAGATCTAAAAGACGTACTCCTACGCTATTTATACCGTTATCTTTTAAATGGTCAGCCAAATGAACAGTCTCTTTCCAAACTTTGGGGTGCGTTTAAAGAGCACCTATTATTACTTGCTTCAAGAGAGGATGCTTCCTTTTATTGCGAGGTTTCTATTGACTTCTTTGAATGCCTTCTACTCATGTATAAAAAAGATTTTTTGCGAAAAGAGATTTTCCGTGAGTTATATAGATTGTCTTTCTCCGAGCATGACAAAATAAAAGTTGAACAAAACCGTGAGTTAGTAGACGATCTTTTTGTATGGTTTATTAGTTATTCTCTGCAAAATAATGATTTGACTTTCTTCGCTTTATTAAAAGAAAAGATATCTCTCGATGATCTTGGAAATGTTTCTTCCAAAGGCGGCCGCTCGTATTTCATGCTAATTAGTTTTCTTTTCTTCTGCTATTGTAGAGATGGGAAAGTTTCAGCCGCTTTTAAAAACGAGATAGCCGCTTTCGTCGGAAAAAAAGAAGACAAAGTTCGATATCAAGACTATTCTTGGAACACAATTTTTAACACAATCATTTTTAAGCAATTTGATTTCGATAGGAATAAGCTTTTTTCAGAAATAGAACAATATGACGGATTGTTTGAGTATACGATTTATGGGAGGGGTTACACACCAATCGTTACGATCGAACATTTTTGTGACTGGTATTGGTTTTTCTTGCTTGTTTCAGGAAAGGCAAAGAATCTCGATAGTTTCATTAATAAAAGCAACAAAGAAGAAGTTGCTTATTTTGAACGTTTTTACTCCAGAGTTAAGAATGGTAAAACTGACCTGTACAAAAAAATCTTCAGCTTTTATCGATGTGAGGACTACTCTCCTTTTTATTTGAACTTCGAAGATGATATAGCAAAAGAAATTGAAGAATTCTACTTGAACGATAAAACTCAAAAACTGAATGATGAGATCGTAAGTGGCGAAAAAGACTCTGAAGAAATTGTGAAGAAATGCGATGAAACAGTTTCAAAAGAGATAAAAAAATATTGCATTGGAGAACGGCGCAAGAACGTTAGCAGACATACATTTAGCTTCTTTGCGATTTATGATAAACAATTTGATCCCGATAAGAATATGATTGCTATCTCCTATAACGCCTCAAACTATGTTGCTCGGCATTTTCTCGCATCTTTAAAAATTGTCAACTGCCCTTCGGAAGATGCTTTTGTTAAAACGGTAGAAGCTTTCACAAAACGGAAACAAAAAATTTGGATAAATAGTAAGTTTAGAAATTATTGTGTCCATGGCCGTTTTTCAGAAAGGTTGATGACAATTGTCCAGCGAAGCACCATCATCGATAATGATCTTTTCTACTATCCTGCCTGCTTTACAACTAAATTGCCTTATATTGGGAACATAGTCACTAAAACGTCTATAGAAGGTTTTTCCGATGAAGAGCTGTTGAAAGAGATGAGAATAAGAGACAGCGGAAATGGCTACTACGTTTTTAAAGACATTAAGCTTAATGAGGCTGATTTCCGAGATTTTTTCAAACGCACATATGTTAAATTAAGAATCACCGTTTCTTATGATATTGACCCATCTCCAAAGGGTGGACTTATTCTTAACCCGCAAGAATAGTCAGTGGTGGGCCTTTGCCGGGAAAGCTATCTTGCTTTGTTGAAAACTTGTGAACGAGCTAATCATATTTTCAACTTCAAAATGCTACATTCGCACAACAAACTATGTCCCTATTCTCTTAATTAGGTATAATTAAGGAGATTCAGCGGGTATCCGCTAAAGAAACTTTTATATAAATAAAGGACTATTAACTCTATGGAACAGGAAACACTCGTTAGAGAAGAAAAAGGATTTACTTTCGCCGATTTCTGGTATGTCATCAGAAAGTTTTGGCTTCTAATCGTCATTGTTACCTTAGGCACTACAGCAATAGGCGCTATATTCACATTCGGTATTGCCAAACCAGACTATAAATCAACATCCAACGTCATCGTCGCTGTTGAAGCCCAATCCCAAGGTGGAACTGAGACGATCGACTACAACAACTCCTTAAGGGTTGTTAACACCATCGGCGATCTTGTCGATGATGATGTCGTTCTTGAACCTGTTGCCGCGGCATATAACATCGAGAAGTCCGTTCTTCTCAAAGGCCTCAAGGTCAGTGTTTCCTCAACTTCCTTCATGATCACCGTCAGCTTCATTGACGAGAACAAGAACAACGCTCAAGAGTATTGTGACGCCATCGTTGAGAGTCTTATCGAAGTCTCTGAGAACAACCCAGCCATCCAGAAATTAAAGGTCACCCTTTCCAAAACCAACCCAGCTTCCAAAGCCGTATACAATTCCCCAAATAAGACCTTATACATGGCCATCTCCTTTGCCGCAGGTCTTGTCGCAGGCGTTGTTGCCGCTTTCGTGGTGGAAGTCATCGCTAACAAGTTCTCCTCAAAGAGCGATGTCGAAGACAACTTCCCAGACATTGCCGTCATCGGTAAGTTCTACGAGAACAAAGAACTTGATCAAAGAAACAAGAAATCCCATAGAAGAAGAGCAGGCAAGCTCGTTGGCAATACAGTGAGAGAGCTTGAACCATACAACACTCTCCTTTCCAATATCTATTACTCCAACCCAGAGAAACCATATAAGGCTGTTCTCATTACTTCCAATGAGACCCAAGACCTCAAGACCACAACGATCGCTAACCTTGCTTACTGTGCGGTTGTTAATGGCAAGAAAGCTGTCCTCATTGACTTTGACGTCAGAAAACCAACCGTCTATAGAACCTTCAGAGTCGAGAAAGAAATCGGTCTTATCGATTACATCGGTGGTACTGCCAAAGAAGAGGAAATCATCAAACACAGTGAATCCGGCGTCGATGTCATCACCCCAGGTCTCAATGTCGTTAACCCAGCTATCCTCACTCAGTCTGAGAAAGTCGCTTCTCTCATCAAGAGCCTCAAAGAGAAATACGACTACATCTTCGTTGATACTCCTCCAGTGAGTGTCTGTAACGACGCCCTTGTTCTTAGCAAGGTCGTTGATGGAGTCGTCTTCAACATCGCTCTCACCCAGACCAAGAAAGTCGCTGCGAGAGAATCCATCCAGGCCCTTAAGCAATACGGTGCCAACATCATCGGCATCAACCTTACCAAGTACCCTCTCCACGCTAAGAACGAGAATTACTATTCCCATTATTACAGCGAATACTACAACCAAGAGACTGAGGTTCCTGCTCCAGCAGCTGCTTCTGAGGAAAAGAAGTAATCATTAAATGATCGATATCCATTCCCATATCCTTTATGGCGTCGATGATGGCTCAAAAGACCTCGACATGTCTTTGG
>CAMKAQ010000007.1 GCA_946410525.1 uncultured Caryophanales bacterium
TCCCTCGGAGAAGGCTCGGCCGTCTTCACCGTTAACGGCATGGATGTCCGTGTCACCAACGTCATGGGACAAGCCTTCATGAGTGAAGAAGTGGAAGACCCAATCAAGACGATGGAGGAATTCTTGGAAACCACCAAGCCTTGCATCCATATCGTTGATTTCCACGCCGACTCAACAAGCGAGAAAGCCATATTCGGTCACTTCTTCGATGGAAGAGTTACCGCAGTTCTTGGAACCCACACCCATGTAGCCACAAACGACTGCCATATCTTAGAAGGCGGAACAGCTTTCCAAAGCGATGTTGGCATGTGTGGCGATCCTGATGGCGTTATCGGTTTCGAAAAAGAAAGCGTCATCAACCGCATCGTCTATGGTGAAGGTCGTTTTGAGTTAAACGACAAAGCCAGGATGATGATCAACGCCGTCCTTATCGACGTCGATGAACTTACCTATAAAGCAACCGCGATTACCCCAATCGTGAGCATCGTGGAGAAATAAGATGAGCAAAGTAACAATACTCAATAGACCTTGCCAGAAAGACGCGGCCAAACGTCCAGAAGTGGAACGCGTTTTTGCCAACAGAAAAGTGCCTGAAATCCTAAAATCCTTTGCAAAAGGACGTTATTTTTACATCAGAACCTACGGATGTCAGGCTAATATCCGTGACGAAGAGGTCATGGCAGGCTTCCTCACCGAAGCTGGTTTCACCCGTACCTACGAACAAGCTCAGGCCGATGTCGCAATCATCAACACCTGTGCCGTCAGAGAAAACGCCGAAGAGAAGATCTATGGCGAAATCGGTTCCTTCAAAGCCAACCACACTAAGAACAAAGACTTCATGCTCGTCATCGCTGGATGCGTCATGGGCGAAGATGGAGTAGGGGAAAGCTTAATCAACACCTACCCATTCATCAGCCTTGTTATCGGCACCCATGATGTCGCTAAGATCAACGACCTCCTTGCCAAGTATTTGGAAGAAAGGAAATCCATTGTTAACATTCGTTCCTTCTCTTCAGAGATCGTTGAGAATCTTCCATCAATCCGTCTTAATGACGCCCAGGCTTTCGTCAACATCGCCTATGGTTGCGACAAGTTCTGCACATATTGCATCGTTCCTTTCACAAGAGGCAGAGAAAGAAGCCGTCACGTCGAAGATGTCGTTGCCGAATGCAAGAAGCTTGTCGACGATGGCTACAAACAAATCACCTTGCTTGGCCAGAACGTTAATAGCTATGGTCTCGATTTGAAAGACGGAACTACCTTCGCCCACCTTCTTGAAGAAGTTGCGAAACTCGGTGTCCCTCGTCTTCGTTTCCTCACCTCATATCCAAGCCAATTCGATGATGAGATGATCGAGACGATGGCCAAATATCCAAACATCGATAAGTGGCTTCACTTCCCAGTTCAAAGCGGTTCTTCTTCTTGTTTAAGAAGAATGGCCAGAAGATACACAAGAGAAGAGTACCTTGAAAGAGTCAGAGCCATCAAAGCCAAGATGCCTGATATCGCTCTTACGACCGACATCATCGTCGGATTCCCAGGCGAGACCGAGGAAGAGTTCGAAGACACCCTTACACTTGCTAAAGAAGTTGGATACTCAAGCGCATTCACTTTCATCTATTCGCCTCGTCCAGGAACTCCTGCCGCCAATATGGAACAAGTTCCTCCAGAGGTCTCTCACGAAAGATTCAATAGACTCAAAGCTTTAGTGGACGAACTCACCGCTGCTCATAGCGACACCATGATTGGGAATACATACGAAGTCTTGGTCGACGGTCCATCCAAACGAGATTCAAACGTTCTCTCTGGCTACGCCAGAAACGGCAAACTCGTCAACTTCGTCGGACCTGCCTACTTAACCGGTTGCTTCGTCAAAGTCAAAATTCTTGAGTCACATGTTTACTCACTTAAAGGTGAGATGGCGGAAGATCCTCTCATCTCCAAAGCCCGCGACGTTGCCTTCCATATGGAACACGACGGCTTACTCAAAGAGTACGCGAGGCTAAATGAGGAAATCGCCTCTGACCCAGACATCAAAGCCTTAGGCGAAGAACTCGTCAAAGCGAAGAAAGAACTTGCCTTATCGATGGGCACGGAAAAACATAAAGAGAAGAAGAACGAATATGAATCAATATTAGAGAAGATTCATAACCACCCTCTCCTTCAGAATAGAGACTCCCTCCACGACCAAGTGGAAAGCGAGCTCCTAGCAATCAGGGATTCCATAAAATGATCATCGTTCTCACTGGCGCGACCGGAACAGGCAAAAGCGAATTAGCCATCGCCCTTGCCAAGAAGCTAGACGGCGAAATCATCAACGCCGACGCTTTTCAGGTTTACGAAGAGCTTAGCATCTCGACCGCCGCCCCAAGCGAAGAACAGAAGAAGGAAGTCCCTCATCACCTTTATTCGTTCGTCCCTCTTACCGAAGGATACGACATCCATCGTTATCAGGAAGATGCGAGAAATACCCTCAAAAAACTAAAAACCCTTGGCAAAACACCTATATTTGTTGGTGGAAGTGGCCTTTATATCCGTGCGGCTTTATACGACTACGACCTCACTTTAGATACGTCTAATGTGGATATGTCGAAGTATGATTCCTGGACCAACGAAGCCCTTCACGAAGAACTCGAAAAGCTTGACCCAACCGAAGCGGAGAAGATCCCTTATCAGAATAGGCAGCGCATGCTTAGAAGCATCATGATTTGTCTTGCCGCGGGAACTAGCAAAACCGAGCTTCTCTCCAAACAGAACCATGAGCCAATTGAGAAGACCCTTTTCTTCGTCTTAAAGAAAGACAGAGAAGACCTCTATCCTGCTTTAGATAAGCGCGTGGATAAGATGGTTGAAATGGGCCTAGAGAATGAGGTCGTTCCTCTCATTAAGAAATATGGGGAAGACGCTCCAGCCTTCAGGGCCATCGGAGTGAAGGAATTCATTCCTTATGTCGAAGGCAAAGAAGAACTCTCTACCGTCATTGAGAACATCAAATTAGACACCCGTCACTATG
Organism: uncultured Caryophanales bacterium; assembly: GCA_946410525.1. Taxonomy (GTDB): domain Bacteria; phylum Bacillota_I; class Bacilli_A; order RFN20; family CAG-826; genus UBA4951. Next base: position 3,014 of record CAMKAQ010000007.1, read on the forward strand.
TGAAACGCCAAGACACTTTCTTCAGGCACCAATTCCCTGCCATTGAAGTCTCTTCTTTGGAAGATATATTGAAGGTAATTGAGAATGAGCGAGACAATTGATTCAAGAACAACCCTTTTGATTGGCGAAGACGCCGTCAAAACCCTCAAAGATAAAACCGTCGCCGTTTTTGGTTTAGGTGGAGTAGGGGGAACGGCTTTCGAATCGCTCGTTCGTGCTGGTGTCGGTCACATTTACGCGATTGACCGCGATGTGGTTGCCGAATCAAACCTCAACCGCCAGATCCTTTTCACTGCCGATCAGGTCGGTGCTCAAAAAGCGTTATGCGCTTTCGTAAGAGCCAAGCTCATCAGACAAGATACCGAAGTCGTCCCAATGAACTTCTCCGTTTCCGAAGAAACCCTTAAGGACAAAGATTTTGGGAAATGCGAATTCCTCATCGACTGTGTTGATGACATCAAAGCCAAAGTCGCCCTCATGAAATATTCGGTTGAGAAGGATATTCCTCTCATTATTTGTCTAGGTATGGGCAACCGCCTTGACCCAAGCAAGCTCAAGATTGTCAAACTCAATCAGACATCAGGCGACCCTTTAGCGAGATCCCTTAGAGACAAAGCCAAGAAAGAAGGCCTTCCTTTAGATAGGTTTACCTGCGTAATTTCTGAGGAAGAACCACTTGTGAAACTCCCTCGTCCGTCATCAATGATGATGGTTCCTTCCGCCAGCGGTCTCTTAATATCGTTTTATGTAATAAAAAAGCTAACAAACTTCATGGAGGAGAAGCCATGCTAATCCCAGAATACGGACTATTTGATGAAGTCGAACTCAAGAAGCCTCATCCTTGTGCTGCTAGAAGCAAACGTTTCCAAATCGTGCGCGTCGGCGCGGATATCAAGGTGAAGTGTTTAGGATGTGGCAACGTCATCATGATTGACCGCGATAAGTTCAATCAGAGAATCAAGAAAGTCATCGCCCATCACGAAGGCGAAATTAAATAATTTTCCGAAAAATCTTAGAAACCCCTCTATATGAAAGCGGAGGGGTTTTATGTACCGCTTGGAGAACGTGAGTAAAAGTTATGGTGACTCTCTAGTCTTAGAGAACGTCTCTTTTTCTCTTCCCTCGAAGGGTCTAGTGGCCATAAAAGGTAGAAGTGGATCTGGCAAAAGCACGCTTCTGAACCTGATGTCCCTTATGGAGAAACCAACCGAGGGAAGAATCTTCTATAAGGGCGTGGACACCCTCTCCTTAAAAGAAAAAGATGTAGCGGCATTTAGGTCTTATGAATGCTCCTTTGTATATCAGCACTTCAATCTTGAGGAAGAACTAACGGTCGCGGAGAACATTGAACTTCCTCTCCGTTTAAGAGGTGAGAAAAATCAAGAAATCATTGGCAAAACTCACTTGCTTTTAGAAAAATTCGGTCTTTTTGAGCATAAAAACAAGAAGGCCAATGTCTTAAGCGGAGGCGAAAAGCAACGAGTCGCTTTATGCAGGGCAATCATTACTGAGCCCAAGGTTTTGTTCGCTGATGAACCTACAGGAGCGTTAGATAAGAAGAACGAGAAGATCGTCATGGATGAGCTCAAAGAACTCTCCAAGGACATACTCGTCTTGCTCGTCACTCATAACGAAAAGATCGTCGAAGAGTACGCTGATCACATCATTGAACTCAGTGATGGAAGATTGGTCTCGAAGCCTCTCCGCTTTCCTGACCCAGAAGATAGGCTCGTCCTGAGAAAGAAGAAATCGAATTATGGGTTCCTTTCTTCTTTCTTGGGCCATAACTACAAAGGCAACAAACTGAAGAACGCTCTTTCGCTTGTGGTAGGGGCGATTGGTTATGCAGTCCTCCTCCTGTCGCTAGGCTATTATTCCGGCTCTCAAACCAAGTTAGATGAGGAACGTTCTGCTTCGCTTCTATATACGGTCGCAAACGTTTCAAAGAAAACCACATACGCCATCGAAGGCTCACCTTTGAGCCTAAGCCGCACTCTAAGGCCAACCAAGAGAGAGGTGACGGAAGCTTTTAAAGGGCTCGATGTCGTTATAGGGAACGATTATTCATTCTTCCTCCCAACCTATAACGCCTACGAGTCCAACGGCTTCCCTAAAGACCCAGTCGCCTTTTGTCCGATAAATGATCTCAGTCTCAAAGACCGTGAGAAGTCTTTCCTCGTTGAAGGGAAAGTACCAACCGGGGAAAGCATGAGCTTCGCTTTGGTAAATGAGGAATTCGAAAAGAACCTCGGTGAGAAAGCACTCGATAAGATCCTCTCCGTCAAAAGCACAACAAAAGTGAGCGAAGGGAACGAAACAGACGAAGTTAGCCTCTCGTTTAACTTCCGAGTGGTGGGAGTGGTTCATGAATTCCCATTCCTCAATGTTCCAAGGGTCTATTATTCGTACCCCGCTTTATCAAAAGAGATGGCGAGGACAAAACTTCCTAATATCTCGAAAGCTAGGGGCGAACCAGTCAGTGTCGCTTCTTTCGTAAATGAAGCATCTCCATCGTCAGAATATTCAGGGTATTCGTACCTGACCTTTTTCAAAGAAAAAGATATGAGGAGGATAGAGGAGATAGGGATGAAGTTTGGGGACCTCTCCTTGATGAGTGATCCCCTTGTGATCAATCAGTCATTTATGGCTCTAACTGATGCGTTCGCAGGATGCCTAATTCCTTTTATCGTCATAGAGGTTTTAGGCGTCGCCTTCATCCTTGGCTCCCTCTCATATTCCTCTTTTATGGAAAGGAGGAAACAAGCGGCCATCCTCTCGGCTCTCGGCGCTAGTGAGAATGACCGCTCCTTCCTTTACGAGGGAGAAGGTTTCCTTAACGCTTTCTTAGCGTCGATTATCGCTTTGATACTCTCTTTTCCTATGGAAAGGATTCTTTCTTTTTATCTCAAAACCCAAACAGGAATGGGTTCGTTAATTCAGATTCCGTATTTCTCTTACCTTGGCTTACCCTTCTTTCCAGTCATTGGGATTATCGTGTTTTCGCTTGTCGTTGCCCTCTTTAGTTCTTCTCTTCCTTTGAACTTCGTTTCCAAGAGGCCGTTAGTAGAGGAGCTGAGAGACGAATGAACGCTTTAACGATCAAACACCTAAATAAGAGCTTCGGAGAAAGAACGATCTTCAAAGATGTTTCCTTCTCCCTTCCTGAGAAAGGTCTTTTCGTTGTGGTCGGTGTTTCTGGAAGCGGCAAAAGCACCCTCCTCGAAATAGTCGCTGGACTTGATACGAAATACGGCGGGGAAGTCTTAACCTTAGGCAAAGAGCTCAGCCATATGAAAGAAAGGGATATCTCCGATTTTCGACTTTCAAAAATCGGTTTTATCCGGCAAAACTATGATCTTTTGGGTTTGGAGAGCGTTTTTGATAACGTCACTTTGCCCCTAAGAGGAAGCAGATTAGATTCAAAGACGATCAAGCAGAAAGTTAAGGAAGCTCTCTATAACTGCAACCTCTTAGACAAAGAAAAACAAATGGTGAGCACCTTGTCTGGCGGCGAGAAACAAAGAGTCGCTTTGGCTAGGGCACTAGTGAACAACCCGAGCATCGTTTTGGCCGATGAACCAACTGGCGCGTTGGATGAGAAGAACGCGGAAATCATTTATGAGCTTCTTTCAAAAATATCGAAGACCAGGTTAGTGCTTCTTGTTTCTCACGACTTAGAGAGAAGCAAGAGATATAGCGACGCCTTGTTGTTCCTTGAAGACGGCTCAATCAGATTCGAGAAGACTTTGTCTTCTGCAAGTGACACTTATTTGTCCGCAAACCTCGAGAAAGAGAACAAACCCCATTTCCCTTTCTCTTGTTGGCTGCGTCACGGATATCACCTTTTGAAAGCGAAAAAAGGAAGGACGATCTTTTCCGCTCTAATAATTGTTTTCTCTTTGGTGTCCTTGGGTTTATCGATTTATGTCTCGAGGGATTTGGAAGGAGAGCTAACCAAGGCTTTCTCATCTTTAACTGGCGATGATGTGGTGGTGGTTGAGAAAGCGGGCTCCGCCCCATCATTCGGAAGAGTCGTTTCTGCGAGCGAAGAAGAGGTCATAGACCTTGCAAAGAAGAACTCTCAGTACGTAGAAGGCTATGGGGTATCTTACATAACCCCTTTTGAGAGCTATTTCCCAAACGCAAATCACCTTTACTTCTCTTCTTATGGCAAAGCCATAGACATCCCTTCGATGTCGGTTAGATCGATTAATGATTTCTTGTGGATCGATGACTATAAAGACCAGACATTCTACCCTTCTTTGCCTAGTGTCTTAGAGCAAGATCAGGTAGTGCTAGCTCTTCCGTATTCGGCAATGGTTAAGGTCTGTGAAGGCCTTCAGATACTTAGGGACTATGAGACGCTTGGAAGGTCGCTTATTAACCAACCGCTCGACCTTTTTCTTGAGGTTGCTAACGATGATTGGGGATACGCTGACACCCAGTATTTCAAAGTGGTCTCCGTTACTGAAGGAAGTGCTCCAACGATCCTTCATTACGACCACAAATGGAACGAATACGTCCTCGAAGAGAAGATGAGATTTCCTAGTGATAACGAGGAAAACCACACAAAGCCCTGGATCCTAAATAAGGCATGTTTTCTGCAATTAAATGATGATTTGCAGGGATTTTTTAAAAAATCGAGAAAGGAGAAAGACTCACATTATGTCTACGAAAGAACGAGCTACACCTACGATCAGACGCATAACAGGAAAGGTTTTGTTTCAGATCTTAAGCGCTATTACGTCTATGTCTCTGACGCTGATTACCTTTCTCCGAAAAAGATGGAGGAAATAGGAAATCACGAATGCTTCTCCTCCAAAGAGATCTATGGCGAGAATTCATATTCCTTCTATCCGGATTCTTTGGCTTGCGGTTTCACAAGTCCGTTTTTCCTTGGCTCATCAAGGAACGATGTCGAAATGGCGAGCGACGCCCTAACAAGAGTACTTAGAGTTGATGCTATGAGTGACGTCAGACTCCCATCGACTGTAGTCATGGGCAGCGTCATGAAACCAAGGAATACCGCCCTTACTTTCTCAAGTGATTTCTCTGGGCTTATAGAAGGGAGAGTTCCCGATAGCCCTAACGAGATTTGTATCAGTAGTGGCCTTAAGGCCAAACTCGGTGAAAACGAGAGGCTCTACTGTGCTGGGATGGTTGAGAGTTCAATCTCTGGAGAGTACCTCAACAGGGATTACCGTATCGGGGAACTTGAAGTTGTTGGAGTAGTGGAGAACGACCTCGATGTCTTGTACGGCACTGAGTATTGGTGTGTCGATTATTGGAGAGACGTATTCGGAATGAGCTCTTTCCTCCTTGGCCCTGCTAAAGCGGTCTTTAGACTCAAGAAGGGTTATGACGGAGAGGAAGTCACGAAGATTTTGGGTGCTCAATACCCAGCCTACAGGTTCGTTGACCCCTCAAAAGCGGTCAAAGAATCAGTCAATTCTGTAATAACGTATGTGAAACTCGCCTTAGAAATCGCCAGCGTGGCCACTTTGACCACCGCGGGCTTCCTTCTCCTTGTTGTTGCCTTGCTGACAGGGCTAGAAAACAAACATGAAGGGAAGCTGCTCCATACTCTCGGGATCAAGCGAGAAGAGATTTTTGAGAGTTATGGCGCCAGTCTCCTCATCGTCACAATTTACTCGATAGTCACTGCAGTTATATCTCTTTTCACGCTTGAAGTAGCAGTGGATTCCGTCATCAAAGAAAGCTTCTCTTCAAACGCTCCATTCCGCCCTGATTTCGTACCGCCTCTAGTGACCGTTGTCCTTGGTCTAATTGGTCTTGTCGTCGCCTTGCTCTTCATACGTGTTTGGGTAAAGAAGAGGAATTTTTTGAGAGAAGAGGAAAAAACTTAGGCTTTGCTATATCTTTTTGTGGGTGATAAATGATATATTTATCTCAGCAATTTTTCATACATTGCAAAAGAAAGGATGTTATGAAGGGATCTGTAAAGATGTTCAACAAGGAAAAGGGTTTTGGTTTTATCCGTGCCGAGGATAACCAGGATTACTTCTTCCACTACAGTTCCATCATTAGCGAAGAACGCTACAAGAGCCTTGACCAGGGCGACAATGTTGAGTTCGAAGTCGACGAGAATAACGCTCGTGGTCTCCGCGCTAAAGATGTGAAAAAAGTTCAGTAGTTCGTTGTAAATATATATTTTGTTCACAAAAGCCTCTTCATAATGAGAGGCTTTTCTTTAGGTTTTATCGAAGAAAATTGAAATACTATTTTCTTTTGTTCAAATCAAAATGAGTTAGAGATATAATCTCTACGCAACATAGGATTAGAAGTTGTTTATGGCATTAAAAGCAGGTATCGTCGGCCTCCCGAACGTAGGCAAATCAACACTCTTCAACGCGATTACGAATTCGCACGTTTTAGCGGAGAACTACCCATTCGCGACTATCAACCCAAACACTGGGGTTGTTTTGGTTCCAGATGAGAGGCTCGATTATCTCACCAAAGTCTTCAACCCAAAGAAGAAGATCAACGCCACCTTCGATTTCTATGACATCGCAGGTTTGGTCAAAGGTGCTTCCAAAGGTGAAGGCCTTGGCAACCAGTTCCTTGCCGCCATCCGTGAATGCGACGCCATCGTCGAAGTCGTCCGTTGCTTCGATAACGCTGCCGTCCTTCGTTATAACGAAGAACCAGTTGATCCAGCTAACGATATCGACGTCATCAACCTTGAGCTTTCGATGGCCGATCTTGATACGGTCAATAACCGCATCGGCAAGATGGAATCCAAAGCCAGAATCACCAAAGACAAGCAGGCTCTCTACGAGATGCCAATCTTAACCGCCATCAAAGCTGTTCTCGAAGAAGGCAAATCCGCGAGAACCGTCAAAGGCTTAACGAGCGACCAGCTTGAATATGCGAAGAAGAATTTCTTCCTTCTCTCACTTAAGCCAATTCTTTATGTCGCTAACGTCGCTGACAGCGATTACGCTGATCTCGATAACTGCGCTTATTATCAAACCGTCAAAGCCATTGCCGCCCAAGAGAATGCAGAATGCATCCCTCTTTCCTGTGGCATCGAATATGAGATCTCTCAGCTCTCTAGCGAAGAGGAGAAGAAAGAATTCCTCGAAAGCATTGGAGCGACCGAATCCGGCTTAGACAAACTCGTCAAAGCTTCCTACAAACTTCTCAATCTCTCAACGTTCTTAACCTGTGGAACCGATGAGTGCCGTGCCTGGACTTTCAGAAAGGGCATGACCGCGCCTCAATGCGCTGGCATCATTCATAGCGATTTCGAGAAAGGCTTCATCAAAGCCGAGGTTTACAAATTCGAGGATTTCAAAACCTACGGCAGCGAGTTAGCCGTCAAAGAAGCAGGTAAGCTTCGCTTCGAAGGAAAGGACTACGTGATGCAAGACGGCGATGTCGTCTTCTTCCGTTTCAACGTATGAGCTACAGAATCGGACATGGCGAAGACATACACGCTCTCGTCGAAGGACGCAAACTCATCCTCGGTGGAGTGACGATCCCGTTCGAGAAAGGTCTTCTCGGACATAGCGATGCGGATGTCGTCTATCACGCGCTAAGCGATGCCCTCCTAGGCGCGATCGCCGGCGGTGACATCGGCCAGCTCTTCCCAACCAATGACCCTCGATATGACGACCTCGATTCCTCGATCATCGTCAAGAAGTGCTTCTCCCTTGTCAAAGACAAAGGATACAAAATCGGAAACGTCGATATCTCTATCGCCGCTGAGAAACCTCACCTCATGAAGTACCTCGACGAGATGAGAAAGAACATCGCGGAACTTCTTGAGACAAACATCGAGAACGTTTCCCTCAAAGCCATGACCAACGAAGGCTTTGACGCAGTAGGGGAAGGCAAAGCCATCAGGGCTACCGCCATCGCCCTCATCGAAAAGGAGTGAACAATGACCAACGAAGAACAACTGAAAGCCATAATCGCCGAAGCCCTCAATAAGCTCGGTGCCTCTTGCTCCGCTAACGAAGTCATCGTTACCCCAAGCAAAGACTTAGCCCATGGCGATTATGCCTGCAATTCCGCCCTCAAATATTCAAAAATCCTTGGCAAAAAGCCACTCGAACTTGCCGAAGAGATCAAATCCAGCATCTCTAGCGAACTCGTTGACCACATCGAAATCGCCGGTCCTGGATTCATCAATTTCTTCCTCAAGAAGGAATCCCTTTCCTCCGTCGTCAAAACCATCCTTGAGCAGGGTGACCACTTCGGTGATGGCAAGAACAAGAACCAGAAAATCGACGTTGAGTTCGTCAGCGCCAACCCAACCGGTGACCTCCACTTAGGCCACACCAGGGGCGCCGCTCTTGGCGACAGCGTCTGCAACATCCTCGCCAAAGCCGGATACGAAGTTACCCGTGAATACTATCTCAACAACTGCGGCAACCAAGTCGAGCACCTTGGCCACTCCGTGAGAGCCCGTTACCACGAGCTCTTCGGTGAGCCTCTTGACCTTGGTGATGATGACTACCATGGCGTAGACCTCATCAAGATTGCCGAAGGCATCAAAGAGCAGTATGGCGACAAATGGTTAAAGGACACCAAAGAATCCCATGACTTCTTCATCGAGCACGGCATTGAAGTCGAGCTTGGCAAGATCATGAAGGACCTTAGTGACTTCGGAGTCCATTTCGACAAGATCAGCAAAGAATCCGATATCCGCGCTGGCTCAACCATTCCTGACACAATCGCTTTCCTTAAGGAAAAGGGTTATGTCTATGAAAGCGAAGGAGCCACATATCTCAGAACCAGTGACTTCCTTGATGACAAGGATCGTCCAATCATCAAGAAGGATGGCTGCTACACTTACTTCTTACCAGACGTTTGCTACCACTACGAGAAGATGAACCGTGGCTTCGACCAACTCATCGTCATGCTTGGCGCTGACCACTTCGGTTACATCAACCGTATGAAGAGCGCACTCATGATGAAAGGCTATTCACCAGACGCCTATGAAGCCGACATCTACCAGATCGTCCGTGTCTACAAAGACGGGGAAGAGGTCAAGATGTCCAAGCGTACTGGCAAAGCCATCACCCATAGGGAACTCGTCGCTGAGGTCGGCAAGGATGCCGTTAGGTACTTCTTCGCTGAAAGAAACGGCGACACCCATCTCGACTTTGACCTTAACTTGGCCACCAGCCACAGCAAAGACAATCCAGTCTATTATGCCCAATACGCCCATGCGCGCTGCACTTCGCTCCTCGAAATGGGAAAAGACATGATTGATGATTCGGTGTCTCCAGTCTTGGCAAGTGCCAAAGAAGGTGATATTTTGAAGCAACTCGCCCAATTTCCTAGTATGATAGAGGCTGCGGCGAACGCTAGAGCACCTTATAAGGTTGCCAACTACATTCAGAAATTGGCTCAGCTGATTCATGAATACTATGCCGCGACGAAGATCATCGATCGCGATGACAAGGTGAGCACCGCCTCGAGGTTATCCCTCATCAAGGCTTGCCGCATTGTCATAAGAAATGCCCTCGCTCTCTTGGGTGTCAGCGCCCCTGATAAAATGTAATTAAGGAGAAACAAAGATGAAGAAAAACAAAAGCATGCGCGATTGCGCCTATGACGAACTTACTACCGCCTCCCGCTCCCTTCCATTTGCCGAACTCTATGGTTTAGTTGCTACTGACCTTGAGATGACCGAAGAAGAGAAAGCCGCCCATATCGGCGCCTTATATACCGACCTCACCCTCGATGGCCGTTTCGTTACCCTTGACGGCAATGTCTGGGATCTCCGTTCCCGCCACACCTACGATAAGGTCCACATCTCTGCTGCTGATCTTTATGATCAGGCTGAAGCTGAAGAAGCCGCTATCGACCCAGAGGAGAACGATGGCGAAGAGCTTGCCGAACAGTCTTCTGAAGAAGGCGAAGAAGGCGAAGGAAACGAAGAAGAAGAGAATAACGGTGCCGCTGCTTCCCTTGAGTCCTTCGGCATCAACGAATAACCATTTATCCGACAAAAACAGCTGGTCCAGATATTGGTCCAGCTTTTTTCATTTTTTCTCTAGTAGAAAATTTGAGAAGAGTGTAAACTTTTTTTGGAGGTAATACATAGCATGAATGACTTCATCAAAGCGATGGAGAAGCTTCCTTTCATCGTCAAGCTTATTCTTTGCATTCCTGTTTTAGACATCATCTGGTCTATCTGGAAACTTTGCAAAGGTATCAAGTCTGGCAACATCGTCATGATCATCCTTGGCATCCTCACCATTATC
>CAMKAQ010000008.1 GCA_946410525.1 uncultured Caryophanales bacterium
ACCACCGGTACAGGAATCGGTTTCTTGTGGAAACGAGTCATAAGAGAAAGGATCTCGTGATTCTTTTTGCTGAATTCTTCAAGAATTGCTTTGCTTGGAGTCGCACTCATGAGGACACAATGCCCACGGAGTGACTTCTTATATAAGGCGATTAGGACCTCATTTCCCTTGAAAGGGAACGCATCTATCTCGTCCATGACCAAAAGATCAAAATACTCAGGGTATCTGTATAACTGATGGGTCGTCAAAATGACGATATCCCCTTCAAGTCTTCTATGATGGTCGCCATACACCGCAACAACTTTGTTGTTTGGGAAGGCCTTCATCATTCGCCAATAGAGTTCGATGACAACATCTCTTCTAGGGAGAGCGAATCCTGCTCTTAAGCCATGCGAAACTGCATAAGCGAGAACGCCATAACTGATCTCGGTCTTTCCTGATCCGCATACGGCGTACACAAGCGTGTCCACGCCTTTCACGAAATTCCCGACAATCCTTCTTGAGAGGTTGCTTTGTTCTTCTGAAAGCTTGTAGGCCAAAGAGAGGGGCGCTTTCTTAGGAGGATGTTCAAGGTCTTTGGCTTCTTCACCAGAAAAGATGATGCACTTACGGCAATAAGGCTGGCCGTTCTTGTAGCCAATATACCTTTCATCTTTATTTCCGCAGCGGGGACAAACAAACATTAATCTCCTCCACTATGCATATAGAGAAAAGATTCAGATTTTTCTAAAAATCCTCGCAAATATTGAAATATCTATGGCAAAACGCCGTTATTTTAGTTTTGTCCAGTACGAGAAAGATGGTTGATTGCCGTCTCTTCGTCCATGATCTCGACACCTAACTTTTCAGCTTTGTCGAGTTTGCTGCCAGCGCTTGCGCCAGCGATAAGGATGTCGGTGTTCTTAGATACGGAGCCAGATACTTTAGCGCCAATACCTTCTAAGATGTCGGTCATTTCATCACGGCTATATCTGGTTAAGGTTCCAGTGAGGACTATGGTTTTACCATAGAAGTATGAATTTGGATCAAGGGTATCAACTCCAAGGTAATCGAAATTGACGCCTAGTTCTTTGAGCTCAGCTATTTCCGCTAACTTCTTTTCGTCATGGAAGAAGTCGACAATTGATTTAGCGGCAACCGGACCAACGTCTTTGATGGCGGTCAAATCTTCCTCAGTCACGTCTTTGAGAACTTCGAGATTCTTGAATCTCTTAGCGAGAGTCTTCGCAAGCTTCTCCCCTACTTCTTTGATACCAAGGCCAAAGAGAAGTCTTTCAAGGGAACGTCCTTTGCAAACCTCAACGGCATCGATGAGGGAGTTGATTGATTTGTCGCTCCAACCATCAAGGTCTTTGATGTCTTGGGCGTAATTAGAGATACGGAAAATATCTGGGATGCTATGGAGGAAACCTTCAGCGAAGAATTCTTCAACCACACTTTCACCCATGCCATCGATATCCATCGCGTTTCTGGAAGCGAAGTGTATCATTCCCTCGATCTTGCGGGAATCGCAATCTTTATTAAGACAGTAATGGAGTCCTTTTACTTTAGTAAGAGGCTTTCCACACACTGGGCAAACCTCTGGCATGATCCATGGGGTTTGGGTGCCGTCTCTTCTATCGATAATTGGTCCAGTGACTTCTGGGATGACGTCAGCGGCTTTATGAAGACCGACGATATCGCCAACCATGAGTCCTTTTTCTTTAATGAAGTCTTCGTTGTTGAGAGTGGCTCTTTGAACAGTTGATCCAGAGACACGGACCGGCTCAAGAATCGCGTTTGGAGTGATTCTTCCAGTACGGCCAACAGTCAAAACGATATCGAGAAGTTTGGTGGTAACCTCCTTTGGAGGGAACTTATAAGCGATGGCCCAACGAGGTTCTTTGGCGGTGTATCCGAGAGAGTCATATTGGTCGAGGTTATCGACTTTGAAAACAAGGCCATCGATATCGTAATCGAGGGAATCACGTTTCTCAGTGTATTCGTGGATGTACTTGATGACTTCTTCCACTCCATCAAGGACACGGCGTTCATGGTTAGTGCGGAAGCCAAGGTCATCAAGGTATTTCAAAGAATCGGAATGGATGTGCATTCCTAACTCTCTAGAGTTAACAAGGTAATACCAGAAAGCTTCAAGCTTTCGGCTAGCGGCCACTTTCGGGTCAAGGTTTCTGATTGAGCCGGCGGCTGCATTTCTGCAGTTAGCGAATTCAGGCTCGCCCATTAAAGAACGCTGAATGTTCACGTTCTCAAGGGATGCCTTTGGCATATAGACTTCGCCACGGACTTCGAAAGGCCTCTTCTCCTTAACGTGGAGAGGGATCGAACGGATGGTGATGACGTTTGAAGTAACGTCTTCACCCATGTTGCCATCGCCTCTAGTGACAGCATATTGAAGTTCGCCATTGTCATAGACAAGCGACATTCCAAGACCATCGATCTTCATCTCGCCCATGTAGCGGATCTTATCGACATGAAGAATATCTCTGAGTCTTCTATCAAATTCTCTCATCTCGTCGTCATTGAAGACGTTGCCAAGAGAAAGCATGAGCCTTTTGTGAGGGATTTTCTTAAATTCGGATTGAACAGCACCTCCAACGCGCTGGGTTGGGGAGTTCTTGCTTTGGAGGGCAGGGAATTCAGTCTCGAGGATTTTGAGCTCGCCCATGAGACGATCAAATTCAGCATCAGAGACGCTGGACTGATTCAAAACATAGTACTCATAGTTGTACTTCTCTAAGAGTTCGGTGAGTTGCTTCACCCTTTTCGAGGCTTCTTCGAAGGTCATGCTACCCCTCCTTTGGAATTGATTCTCGTAAGCATGCGGTGATTGGAAATAAGGGTCTTCGTTCCAACTTCCGCGAATTCTACTTTAATCATAGTCTCGTCTATGACGACTGTGACAACACCATCTCCAAATTTTTCATGGTGACACTTATCGCCAACATGCCAATCGGTGATGCCATTGGTGACCTCAGGCTCTTTGACCACTTTCTTGACCTGCTTCTCACTTTCGAATGGATCGCTAGAAGGCTCATCTTTGAAGAACCAAGCGGATTCTCCTCTGTAATGGCCTTTGGCCCCTGCTGGTTTCCTTGGACGGGAACCCCAAGAAGGATTGTCGCTGAAATAGCCGGTGTTCCTTGGAACAGACAAACCAGCTTCTCTAAAGAACTGTGATGGAACAGCATGTGAGTCGGTTTGATATGAGTAGCCGTTGTTGCAAGAAGCGTAGAGTTCTTTCTTGGCTCTTGTGAAAGCAACATATGCAAGTCGTCTTTCTTCTTCCTCGCCATCACGACCGCTGTCCATCCTTGATCTTTCGCTTGGGAAAGCGCCGTCATTCATACAGATGACGAAGACGTGATCAAACTCTAAACCTTTGGCAACGTGGATGGTCATAAGGGAGACATAATCGCCTCCGTTGATGTCGTCTTGAGCGGAGAGCAAAGAGACATTGGCAAGGTAATCTTCAAATGACGCATCAGGGTTTCTCTTGATGTAGTTGTCGATATCTCCAAAGAGGGCATTGACGTTTCCGATACGGTCCTCATCAGGCTCTTCGTTTTCTTTGAGATAGGTAAAATAATCGAGTTTTGTAACGAATTTTTGCAAAATTGCGCTATAAACTTCAAGGTTTTCGGTGAGTTGGTCTTTCGTCTCTTCCATGATGTCGACCATCGTGTTGAGAGCCAATATGACTTTCCTTGGGATTGATGTCTCATCCTGATGGAGATGGATTTCCTTTATGTAGTTATATTCAGAAAGGCCATGGTCCTTGGCTTCTTGGCGGATCCTATCTAATGAGGTTTCGCCAACACCACGTTTAGGGACATTGACGATTCTTTCGAAAGCGACGTTATCTAAAGGATTGGTTAGGAGGTTGAAGTAGGCCAAAAGGTCTTTGACCTCCATGCGTTCGTAGAAGCGGACGCCTCCGAAGATACGATATGGGATGCGGCGGTCTTTAAGCGCGCTTTCAAAAGCTCTCGTCATATACGACGAACGATAAAGGATCGCGATGTTGCTATATCTGTTGTCTTGCTTTCTGGCGATATCGGCGATTTTGCCTGCGACCCAAGAAGCCTCTTCTTCTACATTAGGAAGGTTATTGACCTCGATGGCTTTTCCTTCGCCTAAGTTGCTGAAGAGATCCTTAGGAACTCTGTTCCTGTTCTTGGCGATAAGAAGGTTCGCGGCATTAAGGATGGTTTTGGTAGAACGATAGTTCTCATTGAGGATGACGGTCTCAACATCAGGGAAGTTCTTCTCGAAATCCATGATGATCTTCATGTTGGCGTTTCTCCAGGTATAGATGGTTTGGTCTGGGTCACCGACAACATATAAGGATGTGTCTTTGCACATGAGAAGTTTGATGAGGGCGTATTGGATGTCGTTCGTGTCTTGGAACTCATCAACAAGGATGTGCTCAAAGCGGCGTGACCACTTCTCCTGGATGTCTGGTTGGGTATCAAGAATCCAGATTGTCTTCAAAAGAAGGTCATCAAAATCGAGAGCGAAGCATTCGGTCTTCATCTCCTCGTAGCGGGTGTAAATCTTGAGGCATTCTTTTTCGTCTTTGAAGGTCTCGAATTTGATCTCAATGTCAATTGGGTAGAGACCTTTGGCTTTCTTCTTACGAATATATTCGAAAGCCTTCTTCACGACTTCGTCGCTTCTCTTGTGTCCGAACTCGGCAGCGGCATTCCTAACCAATCTCTTCTGATCATCTTCATCGTAGATGGTGAAGTGAGAAGGATAGTTGAAAGCCTTATGCTCGATGCTAAGGAATCTTGAGCAGAAGCTGTGGAAGGTTGAGATGTGAAGAGGTGGGTATTCACCTAACAAATCGAAGACGAGTTTGGAAGCTCTGTCACCCATCTCCTGAGCGGCTTTGTTGGTGAAGGTGATGGCAAGGATCCTAGAAGGATCAACATGAAAATTACTGATGAGATATGAGATGCGATAAGTAAGAACACGGGTCTTTCCAGATCCCGCGCCCGCAATGATTCTCACAAATTGGGAATTAGTCTTAACAGCGGCTAATTGCCTCTCGTTTAAAAGCGATTCGTAGTCCATATATTAACGTAGTTAAATTATACCATTCGCTAGGTTTACCTTCTAGGTCTTGGAGGGTATTTTCTTTAAGTTAATTAAAGAAGATAATAAATGTATGAAGCTGTTCAAGAAACAGGAAACACCAACCGGTAATCTTGCCCTTTTGGGTATCTTTGCCGCGATCATGGGCGCATTCTCCATAATCCTTGCCCTGGTTCCTTTTTCTAATCTCGTGCTCGGGCTCTTCCTTCCTTTGATTAGTGCGGTCGCAGCCTATTACACGGAGAACAAGTATTTACCTGCCTATATCGTTGGAGCATCCGCCCTATGTTTGGGCCTCACGTTCTTCAATTGGGGGGACACTCTCTTCGTGGTTATCCCAAGCATCGTCTCCGGAAGTTTCTATGGCTTCCTCAGAGACAAGAGAATCCCTTCTCAGTTCTTGATCATCTTAACTTCCCTCGTTCAGGTCCTTTTGAACTGGGGAGCTTTCCATATCCTTTTAGCCACCACAGGTGTCGACATCCTAGACACCATAAGAAAGCTTGTCGGTCTAAGCACAGACACGATCATCCCAGCGTTCATAGTCACTTATTCGATTGCGGAAACCGTTCTCAGTTTCTTTATCATCGAAGGGGTCATCAACAAATTCTCTAAAGAGGCCTTCACCTTCCCGACCGAAAGATATATCAGCCCATGCTTAGGAATTCTCTTTGGAGGATTGAGTTTAGGGTTCGCGTTTGTTGAGGCCCACTTCTGCTATATCTTCATGGTCTTTGGAATCTACTTCTCCCTTGTTGGTGCATCCGTTCTCTTTGAGCAGAAGCCAATTTGGATCTATGTCGTAGGCGGAATTCTCCTTCTTGGTTCCCTTTTCTTGTTCGCCATTCTCCACTCGCTTTTCCCAAATGAATGCGGACTTGCGCTCGTCTCCATCTTCTTCATCTCGATTTCTTTAACTAGTTTTGTTTCAATATTTGTAAACAAAAAGGGTACAATGAACTCATGAAATTCTTACGTGAATTTGGCTTAGGCCTAGTTTACATACTCTTGCTGCCGATTCTCTTGGCAGGTGTTTTGGTCGTTGGAGTCGTGATGATCTTCGTTTGGATCGTCATGTTCTTCAAAGGCTGCATCCGTTTCTTCAAAGGCGATTCTTTCTTCGCCCCTCTCCCAGAGGATGAGCAGGTTCAGAAGATCAAAGACGAAGAGCTTCGTAGAAAGACCGAACCAGATAATCCAAATCCTGCTCCAGCTCAGCCAGCAGGCCCGTCTCAGGTTTATATTCAAACCAATTACTATCAGCAGCCGGGACAGGTTCCACCAAATGGTCAAATGCCACAAAATCCACAGCAAAACCTGCCTCCTTTCCAGGGCTATCCTCAGGGATATCCTCAACAACCTTATGGAAACGGCATCCCACAGCAGCCATATCCTAACGGCATTCCGCAACAGCAGCCATATGGCAATATCCCACAGCAACAACCTCCATACCCATATCCAAACGCCGAACAGATCCCTTACAGTGAGCCGGCCCCTGAGACCGACCCAAGCAAGATGATCGACATCACTCCTACGGAAGGAGATGACGAACAATGAGAACCTTTGTTGAATTTGCCCTCAGCGAAAACGATAAGAGATTGCTTTTCATCCTTCTCATTGTTTTCCTTATCATCTTCTTGATCCTTGGTCTTATCGGCGTCCTTATCAGAACCATCTCAAGAGCCTTCTCAAGAAGAATCGACTATGAAATCCATGAGGCTGTGACCAGCAGAGTCATAACCACGCCTGAACAGTTAAAGAAATATGGCATCGCGAAGAACAATAGACTCTTCTTCAAACAAGCCATCCCTCCTTTCCTCATCATGGCCCTTTCTCTCCTCATGTATCTTATCTACTCGTTCGCCAGTGGTATCTGGGCGGAAGATTATTTCGGCCACTTCTCAAGCCTTCTCTACACTTGGGATTGGGCTAACCCAGAGAATTTCGCGGACTTCTGGGGATTGTCTTTGCTTCGTAGATGGCCACCGCTTCTTAATGAGCCACACTTTGTCCCAGAGTACTGGGGAGCCTACATCCTCGTTCCTCTTTGGGTCATCTCGATTGGCTACTACATCGTCGTCATCCAGGCTTATGTCTCACGTGCTGTCATGCTTGAGAGAAGAAGCCACACCGTCTTCGAGAAGAGCTTAGAAGACTTCAACTACTTCAATGATAAAAAGGACGCCCCTGCTCAGGACGCCCAATCAAGTTCTGATAAGAAGTGATCAGAAGACGAATAAGTCAACGATCTCGTAGATAATAAGCAACGCCAAAACAACATCCAAGATGACCATCAATCCGAAGATGCGATTCTTGGATTTTTGTTTTTTCTCTTCTGGAGTGAGAGGTGCTTTGACGTTCGTGCTCATATTAATACTTTAACGCGTTGGAGGTACGTGGGTAAGGCTCAGTGTCACGGATGTTGGCCATGCCGGTGATGTACATCAAAAGACGGTCGAAGCCGATGCCGAAGCCGCTGTGGATGCAGCCGCCGTACTTTCTTAGGTTGAGGTACCACTCAAGTCCGTTGGTGTTGCCGATCTTGTCCATCTTGGCTTTGAGGACATCGTAACGCTCTTCACGCTGGGAGCCACCGACGATCTCGCCTTCTCCTGGGACGAGAAGGTCAACCGCAGCAACGGTCTTTCCGTCATCGTTTTCTTTCATATAGAAGGCTTTGATCTCTTTTGGATAGTTGTATAAGAAGACTGGGCCACCGACGACTTCTTCGGTGAGATATCTTTCGTGCTCACTCTGTAAGTCCATGCCCCATTCGATCTTGCTATTAGCGAACTTATGTCCATCGGCAACCGCCTTCTGAAGGAGGGCGATACCTTCGGTATATTCCATCTTACGGAAGTCGGCATTGAGGACTTTGTGGAGTTTGTCGAGAACGCCTTTGTCGATCCACTTGTTGAAGAAATCCATCTCATCTGGGCAGTGCTCAAGGACGTATTTGATGCAGTACTTGATGCAGGATTCGATACATTCCATATCGTCATCGAGATCAGCGAAAGCAAGCTCTGGCTCAATCATCCAGAATTCGCTGGCGTGACGGGTGGTGTTTGATTTCTCGGCACGGAAGGTTGGACCAAAGGTGTAAACATCTTTGAAGGCCATGGCGAAGGCTTCAACGTGGAGCTGTCCGGAGACAGTCAAGGAAGCGCGACGGCCATAGAAGTCATTGATTGGGTCTTTCGCGTCAGTGGTGACGGTGAAGACGGAGCCCGCACCTTCAGCATCGTTACCGGTGATTTCTGGGGTGTGGACATAGACGAAGCCTCTTTCCTGGAAGAAGGAATGGACGGCCATGGCAAGCACGCTTCTGACCCTGAAGACAGCGTCGAAGGTGTTGGTGCGTGGACGAAGGTAGGCTTCTTCACGAAGGAACTCAAAGGAGGTCTTCTTCTTTTGAAGTGGGTAATCTGGAGCGACATCGCCTAAGAGTTCGGCGGATGTGGCTTGGATCTCAAATGGCTGTGGGAGGTTTGGGGTGGCAACTGGTTTGCCTTCGAATCTCACGGCAGCGCCAAATGGGTATTTGGAGACTTCAGCAAAGAAAGGGCTATTAGCAGAATAGACGACCTGAATATTCTTGAAGCAGGTTCCATCGTGAAGGTGAATGAAGCCGACGTTGCCGCTATTGCGGTTAGTCCTGATCCATCCTTGGACGGTGACCTTTTCGAGTTTTGCCAATTCATCGATTGGCATAGCGTATAACTGTTTTACGCTGATGGCTTTTTTCTGCATATTTAGCTCCTCTATCGCTTTCTAGTATTCAATTAATGAGATTAATTGCAACAAAATTTTCAAAATACCCTACAAATCCTATTCGAATTTTCTGAAATCGCTGATTTTCCAGTTTGGATCCACCCCAAGGGTAAGTGGGGCGAATAGTTTCTCTTTGTAGAGCCTCTCAGCGACCTTGGCGATCATCGCAGCATTATCCGTAGTGCACCAGAGAGGTGGGATGATTAACTCAACGTCGGTGTTCTTTAAGCGAAGGGCCATCTGCTCACGGAGATAGCTATTCGCGGAGACGCCTCCGGCAAGGACAACCTGTTTGACGTTATATTCCATCGCGGCTCTAGCGGCTTTGTCGACCACCATTCCAATCGCGACATCCTGGAAGGACTTGGCCATATCATCGACTCTGATTTCCTCGCCCTTCATCTTGAGTTGATTCACAAGATTGATGACGCTGGTCTTAAGACCAGAATAGGAGAAGTCATATGATCCTTCGTGGGCTAATGGCTTAGGAAGGTTATAGGTGTGTTTACCAAGTTTTGAGTGTTGGTCGATTGGAAGTCCGCCTGGATATGGGAAGCCAAGGACTCTCGCGACCTTGTCATAGCACTCACCAACCGCATCGTCTTTGGTCTCACCGATGATCTCGAAGTCGATATGATCTTTCATGAGGACGAGCTCGGTGTTGCCACCGCTGACGACAACGCAGAGCATTGGGAACTTGAATTCGCCTGCATACTCGTTGGCGTAGATGTGTCCGCAAAGGTGATGGACTGGGATGAGTGGTTTGTTATACAAAGCAGCGATTGTCTTCGCGGCCTGTAAGCCAACATGGAGACATCCGATGAGGCCTGGGCCTCTCGTAACTGCGATGGCGTCCATATCCTCAAACTTGAGTCCGGATTGCTCTAATGCCTCTTTGAGGCAAACATCGATATTCTCACAGTGAAGTCTGGAAGCGATCTCTGGCATGACTCCACCGTATTTGGCGTGAACGGCCACTTGGGAGGATATGACGTTGCAAAGAAGCTTGCCGTCTTCGGTGATGGCGACTGCGGTCTCGTCGCAGCTTGATTCGATTGCTAATATTCTCGTCATAAAATGCACCTCACCATGTATATGGCGTCTTCACCATCGGAGTAATAGAGCTTCTTCTTGGTGATGGTCTTGAAGCCGTTCTTTTTGTATAGCTCGATGGCCGCTTCATTTGATTCTCTGACTTCGAGGGTGATGTTCTCGACTGGCTCGGCTTGTTTCTTGCAAACCTCAACCATCTTCTCAATAAGGGCTTTGGCGATTCCATTCCTACGGTATTCGTTAGCCACGCAGACCCTTGCGACCGAAGCGCTGTCGAAGGTGATGAAGAAGTCGATATAACCCACCACTTCATCATCGATGGTCGCGCTATAAAGATTGGCGACTGGGTTTTCTTTCCACTCGTAGATGACCTGCTCTAAAGGCCAAGGATCATGAAAGCAAGCCGCCTCAAGCATGGCGATGCTTTGGAGTTCGCTTTCTTTGCTTTTGTGGATCTGGATTGGCTTCATTCTAGTAGAGGTCCTTCAGGTATACCGGCTTAGCGGCAACCGCATCACTAACGAGGTTCCTTTCGATGTCGCTAGTTGCGAGAATCTCAAGGTTATGGGTTGGCTTTGATTCAAGGCCAAGGTATGCGACATCGCCGCAGACTTTGTACTCTGGGTGCTCGTTGATATACGAAAGCACCGCGGAATTGTCGGCGATTTTGTCTTCAAGGATGATTTTTTCTTTATCGTAAACACCAAGGTAAGATCTCTTGCTTCTGGCGTTCATAAGGCAGATTGATGGTTCTTTCTCATCCTTAAGAGCCTCAAGGCTAGAGACGAGATAGAGAGGGATGCCTAAAGCGAACGCAGAGACCTTAGCGACGGTCAAAGCGATACGGACCCCAGTGTATGAGCCAGGTCCTTTTGCAGCGATGACTTTCTCGATGTCGTTTCTCGTGAGGTTGTTCTTCTTAAGAAGGATATCGAGTTCGTTGACTAAGAATTCGGATTGTTTCTGCCAAGCCTCATAGGTGACTTGGTCGATGACTTTGTGATCTAAAGCCAAACCGATTGAGAGGTTGGTGTTGCTGGTATCTAAAAGCAAGGAAACCATTAGAATGCCTCCTTAACTGTTTCGACGATTTTGTCTAAACGAGGGCAATTGCTCTCGATAGTGATCTCACGAGAATCTCCGCCTTTGTGGGTCAAAGAGATAACGAGATATTCATCAGGCCAAAGAGGTTCGATGTATTGAGGCCACTCAATGAAGGTGACTCCATTGCCTTCGATGAACTCTTCTAAACCAAGCTCGATGTTCTGGCCTTCAAGGCGATATGCGTCGATGTGATAGAGAGGAAGGGTGCCTTTGAAATAGCATTTCATGATGTTGAAGGTTGGGGAGATAACGTCCTCATTGACCTTAAGAGCTTCGGCAACTCCACCCACAAGAGTGGTCTTGCCAGCGCCTAAGTCACCTTCGAGCAAAACAACATCAGCTGGAACGAAAAGAGGTGCGATGAGGGCGCCTAATTTTCTTGTTTGTTCCTTAGATGAAGATGTAAAAGTGAATTTCATGCCCGATACCTCAGAGCGAAAAAATTATATGCTCTTTTTTGGCGTTTTAAAGGAGAAGGCAAATAGTAACTATTTGTTCTTTGGTTGGTAGGATTCAACAAACGGCCCAGTCTGGTCGAGGAATTTCTGGTAGATACGTTTGATTTCGGCATCGACGAATGGGAACTTTTTCCCTTCCATGAGCGAGTGAATGTCTTTGGCGCTTTTCTTGATGACGGCTTTGAGGTCATCTGGATATCCGTAAAGGACAGCGTGATGTTCAAACTCTTGCTCATCAAGGACTTTGATGGCCTTGTCTGGGAAGAGCTTAAGGTCGAGATCGTAGTCAATATAGCGGAGGAATCCTTGGTCAAGGATGGTTGGGCTAGCGATGTTGGCGTAGTAGCAATAGCCGTTCGCTTTCTTCATCGCGATGCAGTTGGTCCACTTCTTCTTGAAGAGAATGAAAACGGCGTGCTCGTTGGTCATCCAACGGCGGCCGTCGCTTTCAGTCACCAAAGAAGACTTTGAGCAGAGTGCCCAATAGTCATCCGTTTCCTCGGCTAAATAAGCCGGGCTCCATTGACGGTGGAGTTGCCCGTTATGTTTATATGCTTGGACGTTAATCCAACGAAAAAAGCGATTCATACGATAATTACCAGTAACCTAAGCTGCTATAAGCAGGTCTTCCCTATTATTGTGAACTCCCAAAGGAAGCTTCGCAACGCGAAATAAAACAAAAAGCCCCCGATGTTATTTCGGGGGGTCATGCTTAATGAACTTAGATGTTCTTGTAGATGATTGTCTGAACGAAACGGCAGACCTCACGGCACTTATCTGACATCTCTTCAAGCATCGTGTAGAAGGCTTCGTATTTGTAGATGGTCAAGGCATCGAGATCTGTGCGGCGATAGAGAGCGGATACATCGGTGATGTATTCAGTATCGCTATCCTCCTCTAAGCGAATGACGTTCTTAAGAACTGGGAAGATGATTTCTTTATTAAGGAAGTGAGGGAAGTTTTTGAGAGCTTCTTCAGTGGCCCTAAGTGACTTAAGGGTGAGTTCCATGAATGGGATGGCATCCGGTGGAAGCTCTTTGAAATCGTATAGATAGAGCTTGAGCGAGAGTTCCTCAACGGCATCGGTGATGTCATCGATCATGGTGAGAAGGGAAAGAATATCTTCTCTATCGATTGGGGTGATGAATTCCTCCATGAGCTTTTCGGTTGTCGCGTGCTTTTTCTTATCGGCAGCGTGCTCAATCTCATGGACTGAAGTCTTGATCTCCCAAAGTTTCTCGTGATCGAAGTTCTTCATGAATTCGAGAATGTGCTCACCGCATTCAACTGAGAAGTGGGCGAGCTCCGGGAATGAGTCGAAGTAGTAATTGGATTGAACTTTTTTACCCATTTTGAAACTCCTTTGTTACTTGAAAATGGCCGCGAAGAGAGCGGTCAATGCAAAACCGATTATGGCCGTGCCAGGGAAAATGGCGATCCAGGAGAGGACCATCTGGCCGGCTTTGCCCCACCTGACGCGGCGAGGATTGCGTTGGGCTCCAACACCCAAAATAGCGGTCGCCTTGATGGTGCCGCTTGAGATAGGAAGACCAAATACTGTAGCGACGATTAAACCAACGCCGGCTGCAATATCCGTGGCAAATCCCTGATATTTATG
>CAMKAQ010000009.1 GCA_946410525.1 uncultured Caryophanales bacterium
TATATCGGCGCACTCCGCCACTTCAAAGACTTCCAAGAGTCTGGAGAGGTCTTCATTTTCATCGCTGACCTTCATGCTTTGACGATGCCAATCGATCCAAATGAGCTTAGAGAGAACAGCCGTGACCTTGCTGCTTTCTATCTTGCTAGCGGTCTCGACCCAAAGAAATGCACCATCTTCCTTCAGTCGACCGTTTCCGCCCACGCTGAGCTTAACGCCATCCTTCAGAACTATCTCTACATGGGCGAGCTTAGACGCATGACCCAGTTCAAAGACAAATGCTCAAAGATGAATGACAGCGAAATCGGACTTGGCATTTTCGCTTACCCAGTCCTCATGGCCGCTGACATTCTCCTTTATGATGCCAATATCGTCCCGGTCGGCGAAGATCAGACCCAACACGTTGAAATCTGCCGTGACCTCGTTAAGAGATTCAACCACCGCTATGGCGATATCCTTATCATGCCACGCGCCCAGGTCACCAAAGTCGGCGCCCGTATCATGTCACTTAGTGACCCAACCAAGAAGATGTCCAAGAGCGATCCAAAAGGCGACATCTTCCTCAAAGATGACGAAAAGACCATCCGCAAGAAGATCATGTCCGCCGTCACCGATATGGTTGGCAAGGTCAACTATGACCCAGAGAACCAGCCAGGCGTCTCTAACTTACTTACCATCTATGCCGCATTAAGCGACATCACCCCACAAGAAGCGGCCGAGAAGTTCAAAGATTCCGGCTATGGCGATTTCAAGAGAGCCGTTGCTGATAAAGTCATCGAAGAACTTACGCCATTCAAAGCCCGCTACGAAGAAATCATTGCCTCAAAGTCTTATGTCGAGATTCTTAACGAAGGCGCCAAGAAAGCCGAAGCAGTCGCCAAAAAGACTTTGAAGCGTGTCCAGAAAGCCGTTGGCCTTCTCTCCCTTGATGACTAAGAAACTTATCTTCATTGATTTAGACGGAACGTTATTAAACGATTCTTTTGAGCTGACTCCTTATACCCTAAAGACCCTCAAAGAGGTCTCTAAGAGAGGACATAAAATCGTCTTAGCATCAGGCCGTCCTCCAAGAGCCATCCTCCCCTACTACGAGGAACTTGGTTTAAAGACTCCTTTCATTGCCTATAACGGCACCTATGTTGCCGATCCTAATGATCCTTCCTTCCCTCCGCTTAAGGAGGCTTTTCCTTTGAAAGACGTGAAAGACATCCTTTCGAAAATCGACTTCCCAATTCTTAATGTCGCTTTCGAGGACGATGAGAAGGCGTATGCCAGACACATCGATCCATTCCTTCTCGGCTATTTCCCTAAAGTCGGGGAAAAGATCATGACCGGGGAGGCTGAAGAACATCTCACGAAAGATGTGTTCGCCCTCATTTTTGAGAACGAAAAAGAATATGACGAGAGGCTCAAGAAGCTCATTGAGAGCCATGCCCCAATAGGTTGCCGTCGTTGGAGCGCATCCAAGCATTGCGAAGCCTATTACGCCCACTACGACAAAGGCAACGCCGCCGAGTATATCGCCAAACATTACGGTGTCGAGCCAAAAGACATCATTGCCTTTGGCGATAGCGACAGCGACTACAAAATGCTTGCTTTTGCAGGGACCAAATTTCACGTTTTCCCTTGCAAATCCCCTCTCCTTTCCGAAAAAGTGCCAGCATTAGAAAAAGGCAACAACGATGACGCTGTTGCCCATAAGTTAGAAGAATTGCTTCTTAATTAGGCCTTAACCCCAAGGCTTTCAAGCAAGGTTGCGATGAGGTGTTCAGTCCTCTCTTTTAAGCCGTTTCCATCTTTCTGGAAGACTTCGACGTAGAACTTGCACTTTGGCTCAGTTCCACTAGGTCTAATAGCAATCCAGGAAGTGTCTTCGAAGATGAGGCGGACGACTTCTGATTTGTCATAGTCGAGTTTGGTCTTCTCGCCGGTTCTGAGGTCCTGCTTTTCGAGTTTGACGTAGTCTTCAATGACAACGACTTTCATGCCGTCGACGACGTGTGGGAGAGAGTTATGGGCTTTCTCCATGATCTTCGCCATTTCGGAAGCGCCGCTAGAGCCAAAGAAGGAAACGCTCTTGGTGATGGTCATATGGTAACCATACTTCTTCTCGAGGTTCTCATAAGCGACATCAAGTGGGATGCCCTGGAGATAATAATGGAGGGCCATTTCGCTATAGAGAAGGATGGCTTGGATGCCATCTTTGTCTCTGACAAATGGTTCAACGATGCAGCCATAGGATTCTTCGTATCCGAATTCGCAGTATGGGCCATATCCTTGCTTCTCATAGTAATCAATTCTGTTGCCGATATATTTGAAGCCAGTAAGGAAGCTTTCGTTCTTTAAGCCGTAGGCTTTGGCGATCTTTCTGCCTAAGTCAGAGGTGACGACGGTGTCATACATGACGCCATCTTTGTGGAGCTTGCCCTGCTTCTGTCTCTCGGAGAAGATATACTCCATGAGAAGAGCGGCACTCTGGTTGCCGGTAAGTCTTTCATAGGTGCCTTTGCTGGAGAGATAACTAAGGCCACATCTATCGCCATCTGGGTCGGTCATGACGGTTAAGGTCGCGCCGATCTCTTTGGCGAGTTTGATGGACTCGGTGAAGGCTTCTGCGTTCTCTGGGTTTGGTGATTCGGTTCCGCCAAAGGCAGGATCGTGGATGCATTGCTTCTCCACTGGATAGATTTCATATCCACAGTCCTTGAAGATGCGCATAGCGTTTTCGTATGACGCGCCGTGCTGTGGGGAATAGACGATCTTGAAACCTTGTTTTGGAAGGTCTGGGTTAACTTGGGTGCCTTTGACGAGTGCAACATATTCGTCATCGATCTCTTTGCCAAGCATGATGGTCTCGGCAGGTTTTTCGGCTTTTGGAGCCTCAACGGTTAATTCATCAGGGAGGGAAGCGAGGATCTCAAGCATTCTGGCGATCTTCTTTGGAACAAGCTGGCAACCAGTCTCATCGTAGATCTTGTAGCCGTTATATTCTTTTGGGTTATGGGAAGCAGTGATCATGATGCCACCCGCAGCTTTCATTTTACGGACGGCAAAGGAAAGCTCTGGGACTGGGCGAAGGGCATCGAAGATATAGGCTTTAATGCCCATTTCGTTAAGGATTTTCGCAGAGAGAAGGGTGAACTCGCGGGATTTGAAACGGTTGTCGTGGGAAATGACGATGCCCATTTCTTTGGAGCCAGGGATCTTCTCAAGAAGGTACATACCGAAGGCAACCGTGGCTTTCTTGACGGTGAAGTCATTCATCTTGTTGGTGCCTGGACCAATGAAGCCGCGCATGCCGGCGGTTCCGAATTCGACGTCTTTGAAGAAAGCGGCATCCTTCTCCTCTGGGGTCAATGCAGCGAGAGCTTTCTTATCCTCTTCGCTGACCTTTGGAGAGGCCATCCATCTTTCGTAGTTCTGTTTAACTAAATCAGCCATGGTTATTCCTCCTGATTCTATTCATAGAATATTTTAGGGCTTTCAAAGAATATTTCGACAATATGCGCTTCTTCATCGCTAAGTTTTGACTCAAACTCCTTACCTGCTAGGTAATCTAGTGGAGGCAAAGGATGCTTGAAGCTCATCTTATAAGCGTGAAGGAACTGGTTAGACCAGCCGTATTTTTGTTTGACGTAACGATTGCTAGCGAAGTCGCCGTATTTGCCATCTCCCATGATCGGATGGCCAATCGAAGCGAGGTGAGCGCGGATCTGATGGGTTCTACCAGTAAGAAGTTCTACTTCGACGAGAGAGAAACCCATGACGGTCTTGAACGTTTTGTATTTGGTTATTGCGGTCTTGCCGCCTTTCTCAAGGGAACAAACGGTTACGAGACCGGTATTCGAATCTTTCTTAAGAGGCTTGTTGATTGTGCCTTCTTTATCGGTTGTACCCACTACTATCGCTAGATACTTCTTCTCAATGTCGTCTCTTTCTTTGAAAAGACGAGTGAGCTCGCTTAAGGCTTCGTTGGTTTTGCCAAAGACGACTAAGCCAGCAGTATTTCTATCAAGCCTATGGGCAGGAGATGGAACAAAGGAATGGTTTTCAGGATCGAACTCACCTTTGTAGTAGAGATAATCAAGGACCTTTCTGGCTAAGGTGTTTCTCGTTTCCTTATCATCTCCGATGACAAGAAGACCTGAAGGCTTATCAACGACAAGGATGTTTTCATCCTCGTAGACGATTGGGTATTCGAGAGGAGCCTTAACGGCTTCTCTAGGTTTTTGGAATTCCGCTAACTGAGCTTCGGTGATGTAGATACGGAGGGTGTCACCTTCCATAAGTACGTGGTCCTTTTTGATCCAATGGCCATTGACCTTGATATCTTTCTTCCTGAAGGTTTTGTATATCAAAGAAAGCGGGGCGTTCTCTAAGAGTCTGCGAACGTACTTCTCCGCCTTCTGATTTGAGTTTGCTTTATCGATAATCTTTTCAATCATGTTTGATTAGCAAACATTTTAGCACAAAAACGCGTGTCATTGATTAGCGTAAACCTCATATCTTCTCTTTGTTTCATCGCATTGTTGAAAAATCAAGGTCACTAACCTATAATTCCCCTTGCGCGACAAACTACATAGTTGCGTTTGGAGGAATACCCAAGTGGTCGAAGGGGCGGGCTTGGAAAGCTCGTAGGCGGGTAACACTGCGCTAGGGTTCAAATCCCTATTCCTCCGCCAATTAAAAAATAACCTAGGTTCAACGCCTAGGTTTTTTATTTGTCCTCACCCTCAGGGGAAGGCTCTTTTTTATGATGAATCTTATTGAAGATGGTCTTCATTCCTATCGCTGTGAAAGTTACGCAAAGGATGAACGGGGAACCAATTGGTGAGGCCCACCACACCCATACGGCAGAACCGATGCCAATAAGCCATTTAGCGGCATCAGTCGTCCAACCGCATATTAGAGCGGCTAAATAGAACCCCCAAACTGAAACGGACCAAAGAAGGAAAGAGATGATGATGCAGATCGCGCTCCTCCAATCCCTGACGTTATAGAAAAGCCAAACGAAAGGAAAAGCGATGAGATACCACACCCACTTCCAGAATCTTTTGAACCTGCTAGGCTCCTCACGGATATGGTCCTTCCAAGCTCTTTGTTTCTGGTTATATTCTTCTTCTAGTTTTTTGAGGTATTCGCTCTTTTTCATATATCGACTCTTAGATAATACACCATTTCAATGAAAAACCCCCACGAGTAATTCATGGGGGTTTTGTCGATGATTTTTAGCTTATTCAGCTTTTGGTTCTTCGGCCTTTGGTTCCTCAGCTTTAGGAGCTTCTTCAGCTGGCTTAGCTTCCACCGCTTTCGCCTCTTGGGCGGCGATGGCTTCTTGCTCAGCGGTGACCTTCTCGGATTCGGAGATGATCTTAAGACGTTGGGCACGACGGAGGGCTCTCTCGTTGTCGGTATCGTTCTTGCGGGCGAAGCCGTTAAGAGCGATGGCAGCGATGAGGGCGGCCACTAAGATGAGAATGACACCGAACCATCTATAAGAGAGATGCATGGCGTTTTGGAAGGCTGCTTGCCCAGTCCAGTTGTCCTCTGGTTTGCCAGGATAGAAATCGGCGATGAAGCCAAGGACTATCATCACCAAACCGCCAAGAGCGAGAATTCCATCAAGCACGATGAAAACCTTTTCGCCTTTGGAAAGCTTGTTCTTAGAAACATCTTCAATTTTGGTTGGAGTCATATCATTCATAATCGTAAACCTAGTTTATTTTGGGAGACCGGTCTTTGGGTCGAGTTCAACTGGCTCGCCCTGATCGGCTGGAGCAGCTTCGGCTGGTTGTTCAGCTTTGGCCTGCTGTGCTCTGGCAATTTCGACGAGTTCTCTGATGAGTGGGTCGTAGGATTGCTTCCAGAGTGGTTCAACCTCACGGATGAAGCCATTGATGGAATCCTCGGTCTCTTTGATGACCTCTGGGAATCCTTTGCCAGTTGGGAGATCACGACGTCCAGTCATGTATTCGACAAGGGCGAAGACTTTGTCTTGGACACCCATGTATCTCTCGTCAGTAAGACGGTTGTTGGCACGGACGGTGTTGAGGAGAGTGATGACCTCACTGATATCGTTGCCAATGAATTTGCTGGCGGCGCTTTCTTCGCCTTTCGCTTCGCGACGGGCGACGTTGTAGTCATTGAAGAGTCTGACGAGCTGGCCGACCATTGTGAGGTAGCAAACGCCTCTGTAAAGTCTTTCTTCAGCTAAGTCAGCAGCTTCGGCCTGAGCGACATCGATGTTCTTGCCTTTGGCGTCACGGATGATGCCAGAAACCATGGCTTCGATGTTCTCGTGGATCGG
This sequence comes from uncultured Caryophanales bacterium, assembly GCA_946410525.1. Classification (GTDB taxonomy): domain Bacteria; phylum Bacillota_I; class Bacilli_A; order RFN20; family CAG-826; genus UBA4951. Next base: position 6,308 of record CAMKAQ010000009.1, read on the forward strand.
GACGACGCCTTTGAAGATGGCGATGTGCTGAGCATGGTCAACACGGAGGCCGTCATCGGCCGCCTTGAGGATGGTGCTCTCATCACCGTAGACATCATCGTAGAAGTCACGGATCATCTTCTCGAGTTTTTCGCCATTCTCACCGGAAGCATTGATGATGCTCTTAAGTGGGGTTGGCTGTTCGACCTCGATAAGAACGCTTCTCTTTTTCTCTTTGAAAGCGTTGAGGTCGTAGTGTTCCTTGTTGAGTGTGTACTCAAGGGTGTCGCGAATCGCTACTTTGTAGTGTTCGAGTGTTGCGATTACTTGTGTTGGTTGATTCATGTGTAAATGCCTTCCTTTTAATCGTTTGTTTCAGCGGTAGTCTCCGCAGATGGGTAGACGTAATTCTCGATATCACTGAAACGTTTGATCACAAACGAAGCGTGTTGCTTAACGTCTTCGAGACTGTGATCCATGCAGAAGCTTCTTCCTGGGAAAGCTTGGAACATAGAAATATCATTGCCAGAATCGCCGACGACTAAAACATTATCCACATTGATTTGATTATAATCAAGATAAAACGAAAGCCCCTCTCTCTTGGTGCAGCCTTGGGCTGTAATCTCGATAGCTTGCTCAGAGGCAACTATGTTGAGATCTGGGTACATAGGCTGGAGCTTCTTGGCTAATTCGAAGGAGAACGGGATGCTCTTTTTACCAAAGCCTGGGAACATCAAGATCTTGTAGATCATGCCCTTTTCGAGTTCTTCTTGGAAGAGTTCGTCATCTTTGAAATATGGCTCACGATATGTGCCTTCGAAGATGCGGTAGATGGAATAACCCATCTTCACCCATTTAGCGATCTCTTTCTTTTGGCAGACCATATTATGGTCTTTGGTGAAAAGGAAGATGAGTTTCGCTTCGTGGTCGTTTTGAAGATCACTTACGATTTTCTTGGCTTCTTCGTTAGGGATGCCTTTCTCAAAGATTCGTTCGCCACCGGAAACAACGAGGGAACCGTTGCAGGCGATGTAATCGAAAGGGTGTCCGATCTTAGAACCAACTTTCTCTCCGAAATAAGCGTTCCTCCCGGTGACTAAAAGAATGCGTCCTCCATCACCGACGAAACGGTGAATGAAAGCGCGGTTCTCTTTGGTGACCATATGAGAACGTTTTTTAGGATAGAAAAGGGTTCCATCCAAGTCAGTTGCAATTAGTTTCACAGACTTCATGTTGCATTATTCTAAACTAACCTTTTGTTAATAACAAAGAGAAATGCTTATTTTATGGCGTCAACTGAGGTTTTCACCACTTTTAGGGCTTTGGAGAAGACCTCTAGGGAGGTTTTCTTTGGGTCGTACGCCGCTAAGAATTCGAATTCCTTTTGGTTACGGATGAAGAAGACTATCTCACATCTCTGGTACGTTGAAATAAGCCCTTTGTATGAGGCGGCGTAGTTCTTTTTGAAAGAGGATTCGCTGAATGGGACACCTTCTGCTATTTGGCGGTATCTCGCCCTAAGCATCGAAAGGAGCCTGCCGGTGAACATGTAATAGATCGTGATTCGGTAACCACGGCGATGGGCCTTCTGAAGATTAACCATATCCTCAGGTGCGGCGAGCGCGAGGACGGTTGAGAAAGACTCCCCACTGCTTAGACCCTCTTTGAAGGACATGAGAGGAAGGGAATGGATGAAAGCATTCTTATAGCACTTAGCGAAAGTGGAACGACCGCTGCCAGGCACTCCTGCTATGACGATTAATTGAGGCTGTTCTTCAATCATGTTTCGCCACCACTTTCACGACTTGGAGTTTGCTGTTCAGATACTCTTTTGTGCCGTTCTTATATTCGTCAACCAAAAAACCATTTTCGACATAAACGATAGGTACGCCTTTTGAGAAGTTTTTGTGCCTTGCTTTATCGATGCCGTATGAGCCAGATTCCGCTGTGAGTTTGAAAAGGTACTTCTTGTATTTCATCGAGGAAGCTCCGCCGAGGTACTGGCTCTTGAGCACCCCTTTCTTGCGGAAAACGAGATAGAAATACTCCTTACCTTTGATGATCTTTTTGGTCAGCGTTTTTCTCATACAACAATTATAATTCTTCTATTCGGTTAGGCAACTTCTTTGTTTTGTTACCTAATTTTTAAAAGACAAAAAGAAAAGAGCCCGATGGGCCCTTAACTTTTGTTGATTAGTCTTTTAACTTATTTTCAACCTGAATGACGCCATATCCGCCATCTAAACGCTTATAGGCAACGGAGATTTCGTTATCTTCTTCATCGAGGTAGACGAAGAAGGAATGTCCGAGCGCTTCCATTCTGGTGATGGCATCATCTAAGGTCATTGGATCAAGGTAGATAGACTTGGTTCTGACAACCTCATCCTTCTCCTCGGCTTCCTCTTCGGCCTGGAAATTTTCGAAGGCGATTGAGCGTCCGAGAGAGATTCCGGATTTCTTTTTGCCAAAGCGAGTTTTGAGCCTTCTCATTTGGTCTTCTAACTTGTCAATGGCAGTATCGACTGAATCATAGAAGTCGTTAGCGCGGACCTCAGTTCTGAAGTCCATCTCTTTGGTGAAGATCGTGATTTCGACCTTGGCTCCAACTTTGTAGGTAACGACAACAGCACGGCAAAGGACGTTGTCTCCATCCACAAAGTACTTGTCCATTCTGCTGAGCTTTTTCTCGATGGCAGCACGAATAGAATCGGTGATTGTAGTGTTCTTTCCGACGATTTGGTATTTCATACCCTATGTACCTCCAGGATAAATATCCTTCTTTACCTATATTGTATTTAGAATCGTTAAAAAGATAAATACTTATGCTCTAGAGGAAGCCTCTCATCGTTTCTATTTCAAAAATGTAAATTCCAGCGCATTTAAAAACCCCTCAGTTTATCTAAGGGGCTTGGTATTTGTTCGCTAAATGGGGGTTTATTTAGTGTGTTTAGCGAAGAATTCCTTAAGTTCTTGAACCTTATCGAGTTCTTCCCATGGGAGATTGAGCTCATCTCTACCGAAGGCACCATAAACGGTTGTATCAAGATATTTGAACTTAGGTTTGTTAAGAGAGAACTTCTGGATGATCGCTCCTGGTCTTGCATCAAAGAACTTCTTGATGGCTTCAAGGATGACGTCATCGGTGTAACGGCTGGTCTTGAATGTTGAGATGTTGATTGATACAGGCTCAGGGATGCCAATCGCATAGGCAAGCTGGACTTCCATTCTGTCAGCGGCTCCAGCGGCAACAAGGTTCTTGGCGATGTATCTGGCGTAATAGCAGGCGCTTCTATCAACCTTGCTTGGATCTTTGCCAGAGAAAGCTCCGCCTCCATGGTGGGCGCTTCCTCCATAAGTGTCGACGATGATCTTTCTGCCAGTAAGACCAGTGTCTCCAGCAGGACCGCCGATAACAAATCTTCCGGTTGGGTTGATAAGGATCTTGAAGTCATCATTAAGACCAAACTCTCTAGCGACTTCCTTCATGATCTTCTCAGAAACGAATTCACGGAAGGCTTTCATATCAGTCTCTGGATCGTTCTGGATGGACATCAAAACGGTGTCGATGCGTGGATGGCCGTGGTCAGTGTAATCGATGGTGACCTGAGACTTCATATCTGGTCTAGCGTGTTCAAAGGAACCGTTCTTTCTAAGCTCACTCGCCTTCTTGACTAACGCGTGCGCGATAGAAATAGGAAGAGGCATGTAGTTCTTGCTCTCATTTGAGGCATAGCCGAACATCATTCCCTGATCGCCAGCGCCCATCTCAAGAAGGGAGCCACGGGAGACGCCCATGTTGATATCTGGGGACTGTTCTTGAACTTTTACTTCGATCTTGCAAGTGTCGCAGCCAATGCCTTTTTCCGCGGAAGTGTAACCGATATCGCGGAGGACTTTTCTCGCAATTTTTTCATAATCCGGATGGGTTTTGCTGGTGATTTCGCCTCCGATGAGGATGAATTCGGTGGTTGCGAAAACCTCACAGGCAACGTGGGAATCTGGGTCGCCAGCAAGTGTAGCGTCAAGAATCGCGTCAGAGATCTGGTCGCAGACTTTGTCAGGATGTCCTTCGCTGACGGATTCGCTTGTGAATAATATCTTTTCCATAAATAACCTTTCGAGCAAAAAGCCTCCCACCAAGTGGAAGGCTCTGTTCTGTCCGTTCCTCTAGCATCGCTCCAGGGGTGGGCCCCGGCTAAGGACGAGCACTTACCTCTATAGAGGAGTTGCTAGCGCTTTTTCGCAGTCCTTTATAAGCGCTTCTTGATACTAGCTTTTCGCTCGGACGATATTATATAGGAGTTATTTCAAATGTGTTAGTCCCATGATAAAAGGCCTCAGTTACGAGGCCTTCTTTAATTATTCTTCAATGGATTTGAGCGCTTTAGCGAGTTGGTCTGGGCAAGAGGTTTCTCCCGTTCTGCTTCCGTGGCATTTGATGCCTTCGAGAAGCGAGATGACCTCATCGATCTTTCTTCCCTCACATAGACGCGCAACGCCTTGCCTGTTGCCTTGGCAACCTCCGAGGGTTTCGACTTTGATGATCGTATCCCCCTCGACGGTGATTATCATCTCACGAGCGCAGACGTCCGTGGGCTGGTAATGGACGGTTTTCATTATTTGACGATTGTTCCGTAAATGGTGCCAGAAGCCCAAGCGGCATTGGCTTCATCGGTGTCGATGTGCATAGCAAGAGCGTATTTCTCGCTGACACGGATGACGGTGTCGCCGAAGATGGTCTCACGGCCGGTTCCAGAAATGAGGACACGGACGATTTCGCCATTCTTGACGCCGAACTTCTCGGCATCGGCTGGGGTCATGTGGATGTGACGCTTGGCAACGATAAGGCCTTCTTTGAGCTCAACGGATTTGCCGTTAAGTGGGTTGACGAGTTTGATCGGGGCGCTGCCAGCGATGTCTCCGCTCTCACGGACTGGGGCGCTGACCTTAAGGGTTCTGGCGTCGGTGCCGCTCACTTCGACCTGGTTTTCTTTTCTCACTGGTCCAAGGATGGAAACGTTCTTGAGCATTGATTCTTTGCCGGTCTTTGGGTTGACTGGGCCGACGATATCAAGACGAGTGTTGCTGGCGAATTGGCCTGGCTGGGAAAGTGGGTTTCTGACCTCAAGTTCAGCATGCTTTCCAGCAGCGATTTCCTCATCGCTGAGCATAAGATAATCAAGGGTTTCCTGGGTAACGTGGATATGCCTTGCGCTGGTTTCGACAATGAATTTTAATTCTTCCATTTTTTGATTCTCCTCTTTTGGGCAACTAATTATAACTCTTGCGTAGCAAAGAAAAACAAAAAGCACTTCCTTTTTTATGCATAAGTGCCATACAATAGGCACGACAAAAAGGAGGTATCAACATGATCGAAGAAAAGAACGAAAACAAAGAAACCGAAGAGATCGAGAAGGTCGAACCGGAAAGCGAAGAAATAGAAACTCCGATTGATGAAGTTACTTCCGAGGAAATCACCCAGTCAAGATTCGGACCAGAAGACCTTGAGGCTGCGATCAAAACCCGCGACAGAAAAGCCCTCTTAGAGATTTTCGAAACCATTCCTGACGCCGATATCGCTGAAGCCGCTGAAGAGATTGACATCAAAGAGCTTATTACCTTATTTAGGTACGCGAAGCCATCAATGACTGCGCCTTTATTCGCTGAACTCAGCCAAGACAAGAAAGAAGAGCTCGTCACCGCCATGAGCGACCGCGAACTTATCGCGATGATCAACGAGCAATCCGCCGATGACGTCGCCGATACCGTCGACGACATGCCTGCCAACCTTGCTAGACGTGTCCTTAAGGCCGCTAGCCCAGACATGAGGAAGGACATCAACCACCTTCTGAAGTATGAAGATGACACCGCCGGTGCCATCATGACCACCGAGTACCTCGAATGCAGAGATACCGCGACCGTCAAAGAGACCATCGAACTCGTCCGTACCAAAGGTAAGGATGCAGAAACCGTCTATACAATCTTCGTCAAAAACAAAGCACGTAAGTTCGTCGGAACCGTTGACTTAGATGACCTTATCTGGTCAAAAGAAGACCAAACCCTTTCGGAAATCATGAACAAAGACGCGCCATACTGCCACGTCAACACCGATAAGGAAGAAGTCGCTAACATGTTCCGTAAGTACGACCTTAACGCCATGGCTGTTCTCAACAAAGACGATTGCCTCCTTGGTATCGTTACCGTTGACGACGCGGTCGACGTCATGGACGAAGAGGCCACTGAAGACTTGGAAAAGATGAACGCCATCACGGCCTTAGAGGATTCCTACCTCGAAACCCATCCAGTCTCCATGATGAAGAAATGTGTTCCATGGATCATCGTCCTTTTGATCCTTGGCACCCTTTCCTCAATGATTCTTTCCATCTTCCAGGATAGACTCGCTGTCCTTCCTGTCTTAGCCGCCTTCATCCCAGTCCTTATGGATACTGGCGGAAACGCTGGCGGCCAGACCATCGCTCTTATGATCCGTGGTCTTGCGCTTAAAGAGTTCGAACCAAAAGAATTCTGGAAGATCCTTGGCCGAGAAGTCAGAAGCGCATTGCTCATCTCGCTTGCTATTGCCGCCTTTGCCTTCCTTTGGTTCACGATGGAGCAATACACCGGTATCGTCCACAACACTTTGGCCGATCAAGCTTGGTGCGTCGACAACGGAATCGCTTATACGGACGCCCAATGGGGAACCGTCTGGAATGGCCAAGTTTGGAGCATTGGCTTCTTCCTT
>CAMKAQ010000010.1 GCA_946410525.1 uncultured Caryophanales bacterium
CATCGCCGACGACGACGAGGGCATCGAAACGCATATGTTTGCCACCCATGACGACCTTGGTGACCTTGTTGATGTCGACGACACGGTCATTGAAGTCATCTTCTTCGCGACGGAATCCGCCACGGCCACCGCGTCTCTCGCCTGGACGGCCACGATGGTCGCCGAATTTGCGGGAGCCTGGACGGTCGCCAGCGCGGGAACCGGTTGGTTCGCGTTCTGGGTTGCCAGTAGGATTACGCTTCGCCTCTGGAGCATTGTTAGCGGCTTCTTGAGCCACAACTTCTTTATTTTCTTCAGCCATAGTTTTTCTCCTTAGAACACGAGGCCGGCTTTACGTGCGGCTTCGGCGAGGGCGGCAATACGCCCATGATATTGGTAACCACCACGGTCGAAGACGACCTTGGAGATGCCTTTATCTTTGGCTTTATTGGCGATAGCTTCACCAACTTTGGCAGCGGCTTCGCAGTTGGAGCCGTTTGCAAGCTTGAGTTGGACACTCGAAGTGCAAGCTAAGGTCATACCTTTGGTATCGTCGATGAGCTGGGCTTCGATGTGTTTGTTGGAACGGAAGACCACAAGACGTGGGCATTCCGCGGTGCCGGAGATCTTCGCTCTGACTCTGAGGTGACGACGGGCTCTGACCGCCGAACGGGACTCTTTCTGAATCATATGTTCTCTCCTCCTTATTTCTTAGCACCGGTGGCAGCGGCACGCTTACCGATTTTCTTGATGAGGTGCTGGCCTTTGTAGTGGACGCCTTTCTGACCGTAGACGTCTGGACGGTGTGAATCATAGATGAGGGCAGCGGTCTGTCCAACATCGTGCTTGTCGCAGCCTTCGACGACGACGTGGGTGTCATCTGGGCAGGTGATCTTGGTGAACTTTCCGACTGGCTCGACACGGATTTCGTGAGAGTAGCCGAGGAACATGCTGACAGCGCCGTTTTTGATGGAGGCGCGGTAACCGGTTCCGTTGATTTCGAGTTCTTTCTTCCAGCCTTCGCTCACGCCCTTGGCGGCATTGTGAAGGTTGGCCGCGAAGGTACCGTGATTTTTATGGGCTTGTCTGCTCTCGGTATCTTCGAGAACGCAGTGCAAGGCTCCGCCTTCCTCATGGACGCTGACGCCAGCAAGTAATCTGACGCTTACTTCGCCCTTTGGACCTTTAACGGAGACAGCGCCATCTTTGATTTCGTAGGTGACGCCCTCAGGAAGAGAGATGGGTTTTAATCCAATACGTGACATAAATGTACTTTCTTCTCCTCTAATTACCAGACGTAGCAGAGAATTTCGCCGCCGACGTGCTCTTTGCGAGCTTCAGCGTCGGTGAGGATTCCTTTGCTGGTGCTGATGATGGCGATGCCAAGACCTTTGAGGACCTTTGGAAGCTTTTCGCATTCCACGGTCACGCGAAGACCTGGCTTACTAATTCTCTTGAGATTAGTGATAACGCGTTCGCCATTCGCGCCATACTTAAGGGTTAATGTGAGAGTTTTGCTCGCGCCTTCACCCTCGGCGACGAAGGAACTGATGTAACCTTCGGCAAGAAGGATGCGGGCGATTTCTCCCTTGACCTTGGAATAAGGCATGGAGACGGACTCGTAACGAAGCGCATTGGCGTTTCTGATGCGAGTGAGCATATCGGCAATTGGATCTGCAATCATTGTTTATCTCCTTTCCTTATTACCATGAAGCCTTCTTCATGCCTGGGATTTCGCCTTTGTAGGCCATTTCCCTGAGGCAGATACGGCAAAGTCCGAATTTACGGAGGACACCATGTGGGCGGCCGCAGCGCTGGCAACGGGTGTAGTTGCGGGTGCTGAACTTCTGTGGGCGGCTCGCTCTGACGATTAAACTAGTTTTGGCCATATTCGTTCTCCTTAACGTTTGAATGGCATGCCGAGGAGTTCAAGAAGCTTGAAGGCTTCGGCATCGCTTTGAGCGGTTGTGACAATGACGATGTCCATACCACGGATCTTAGCGATCTTATCGTAGTCGATCTCAGGGAAGATGAGCTGTTCACGAACGCCCAAGGTGTAGTTACCATGACCGTCGAAAGCGTTTTTGGAGACGCCACGGAAGTCACGGACACGTGGGAGGGCGATGGAGACGAGCTTATCGTAGAACTCGTACATTCTCTGGCCGCGAAGGGTAACTTTGGTGCCAATGGCCTGTCCTTCACGGAGCTTGAAGTTCGCGATGGACTTTCTGGCTTTGGTGATGACTGGCTTCTGGCCAGCGATAGCGGTCAATTCAGCGACGCTGTCTTCGAGGGCCTTACCATTAGAGGTGGCATCGCCAACACCGATGTTGATGACGATCTTCTCGAAGCGTGGGGCTTGCATGATGGAGGTGTATCCGAACTCTTTGATGAGGGCTGGGACGACCTCGTTCTTATATTTGGCAAGAACACGGTTGAGCTCCTTGGCTGGAGCGGCTGGTTTCTTGCTGGCTTTTGGGGCCTCGGCCTTTGGGGCTTCTGCTTTTGGAGCTTCGGCCTTTGGGGCAGCTTTAGGAGCGGAGGCTTTCTTAGCGGTAGTAGTTTTCTTAGCGGTAGCTTTCTTTTCTTCTTCTGCCATTGTTTTGTCCTCCTTCCTTACTTATCGAGGTTGGCTCCGCTCTTGGCGGTGCGAACCTTCTTGCCATTTTCCATAGTCATGTGGACACGGGTGGCTTTCTTTGTCTTTGGGTCAATGAGAGCGACCTTGGAGGCATCAAGCGGGACATAGATGTCGAGGATGGAGCCTTCTTGGACGTTCTGGTTTGGCTTCTTGTGTTTCTTGTGGACGTTCACGCCTTCGACGACGACTTTGTTAAGCTTTGGGTAAACCTTTTGAACGGTGCCCTGCTTGCCTTTGTCATCACCGGAGAGAACGATGACTTTATCACCTTTTTTGATGTTCATATCTCTTCTCCTTACAAGACCTCGCTAGCAAGGGAGATGATTTTCATGAATCCCTTTTCACGAAGCTCACGGGCGACCGGTCCGAAGACACGGGTGCCGAGTGGGTTATGATCATCATCGACGATGACCACGGCATTATCATCGAAGCCAATGGAGGAGCCATCTTTGCGGATGACCTGTCTCTTGGTGCGGACGATGACGCCTTTGACGACTTGACCCTTCTTGACCTTTCCATTTGGGGCAGCGTCCTTGACGGCGCAGAGGACGATGTCACCGATGGAGGAGACCTTCATACGGGCTCCGCCGAGCTGACGGAAGATGCGGACGATGCGGGCACCGCTGTTATCGGCGACCACGAGATTCGATTCATTCTGGACCATTATCCGTTTCCTCCTTATTCAGCCTTCGCTTCCTCGGCTGGGGCAGCGACGATCTCATCGGAACCTTCCTTCTTCTCGAGGGCGGCTTCGATGGCTTCGACTGACTCACCGGCTAAAGCGGCTTTATCAATGGAGACAAGTCTCCATCTCTTAAGACGGGAGAGTGGGCGGCAAGCCATGATGGTGACTTCGTCACCGAGCTTGGCCTGTTCATTCTCGTCGTGAGCGTAATACTTCTTGGAGTATCCGACTCTCTTCTGGTAAAGGGGATCATTACGCTTGGTGCTGACGGTGACGATGATGGTTTTGGCCATCTTGGTTCCGGTCACAACCCCTTGAAGAGAAGTTCTTCTATTTCTTTCTTCCATGGTACTGGTCTCCTTTCTTATTTGCCTTCATGAAGGTGGAGGGCTCTCTCACGCTTCACGGTTTCGGCTTTGGCGATATCCTTGCGGACATAGTGGATCTCGTCTGGGTGTTCGATCTGTCCCACCGCTCTTTGGCGGGAAAGTTCGAAGAGTTTCTGACGGAGGCTAGCAAGCTTCTCGTCTAACTCTTTTGGAGATAACTCGCGGAATTCTTTGATATCCATGCTTATTCTCCTTTCTTAACGATCTTGCAGTTGATCGGAAGTTTGAAGGAAGCCTGACGAAGGGCCTTCATGGCGACTTCTTCAGAGACACCGCCAATCTCGAACATGACTCTGTTCTTCTTGACGACGGCGACCCATCCTTCTGGTGAACCTTTACCGGAACCCATACGGACTTCGGCTGGCTTCTTGGTGAAGGCGAGGTGTGGGAAGATTCTGATCCAGACCTTGCCAGAACGGTCGGTGTAACGTGATAAGACGATACGGGCGGCTTCGATTTGGTGGTCGGTGATGTAGGTTCCTTCCAACGCGGCTAAGCCATATTCACCGAAGGCGACCGTGTTGCCTTTGGTGGCGACACCCTCATAGCTGAGGCCATGTGGGCGGCGGTATTTAGTTCTACTTGGCTGGAGCATTTCTGTTTCCTCCTTCTGCTTTTGGAGCTTTCTTCTCTTCAGCGGCGGCGATTCCAACCTTGTTGGTGCCTCTGCAGCACCAGACCTTCACACCGATACGGCCATAGGCGGTAGCGGCGCTGACGGCGGCGAAGTCGATATCCGCACGGAGGGTCTCAAGTGGGACAACGCCCTCTTTGTAACCTTCGCGACGAGCGATTTCAGCTCCTCCAAGACGTCCCTGGCACTGGGTTCTGCAACCGGAAGCGCCAGCTTTTCTCATACGCTGGATGGCTTTCTTCTGGGTGCTGCGGAAGGACTGACGGTTCTCGAGCTCAGAAGCGATCCATTTGCCGATAAGGGTGGCATCGACGTCTGGGTTTTTGACCTCAACGACTTCAAGATGTGGGTTGCCACTCTTGACGATCTTCTTAAGACCGTCGTTGAGAAGTTTGGTGTTGGCACCATCCTGGCCCATGACGACGCCTGGACGGGCGACGTAGAGGGAGACGGTGACTTTGTATTCGGAATCGGTTTTGACACGCGCGATGTCGATATGGCTGAGAAGGGCTTCCTTGAGTTTTGGCTCTAAGAAGTTTCTGATGGCGATATCTTCACCAAGGAATGTTGCGTAGTCTTTTTTGGAAGCATACCAATTGGCTTCCCAGCCGCGGTTGATACCAATTCTAAGACCGACGGCGTTAACTTTCTGACCCATTGATATTCCTCCTTACCTTTCTTTCACGGTGACTCTCATGAAGCTTGTGCGCTTGATGATTGGGGAGCTTGCGCCCTTACCGCGTGGTTCGAAACGTTTCATTCTGACACCATCGCTGGCCTGGATCTCGGCGACATAGAGTTTGTCACCGGCCATGCCGAAGTTGTTGGTGGCATTGGCGGCTGCGCTCTTGATGAGCTTGGCGACTGGGTCGCTAGCAGCTTTGTTGACGTGGAAGAGGAGCTCAAGGGCCTCATTGACGCTCTTGCCACGGACGAGATCCATAACGAGACGGACCTTACGTGGGGTGACGCGGACGTCACGGGCGACGGCGTGGGCCTCAGTGACCTTAGCCTTGACTGGCTCGGCCTTGACCTCAGCCTTCTTCTTGGCTGGTTTCTTCTCTTCAGCCTTTGGAGCGGCTTCTGGAGCAGCTTCTTTCTTTGGGGCCGCGGCTTTCTTAGCAGGAGCCTTCTTGGCGGCTGGTTTCTTCTCAGCCTTGGCTTCTTCTTTGACTTCCGCAGTAGCTTTCTTTTTGGTTTCTGCCATAGTTGCTTACTCCTTACTTACCGCTGGCCTGATCACCGGCGTTGTTGCCGTGATGGCCTTCGAATCTTCTAGTTGGGGCGAATTCGCCGAGCTTGTGGCCAACCATATCTTCAGTGACGAAGACGGTGATGTGCTCTTTGCCGTTATAGACGGCGAAGGTGTGCTCGACGAAGGCAGGATAGATGGTCGAACGTCTCGACCAGGTCTTGATGACTTCTTTTTTGCCGGCTTTATCGAGATCCTCGACCTTCTTGAGAAGGTAAGCATCTACGAACGGGCCTTTTTTGCTAGAACGTGACATGTGTTCGATCTCCTTTCCTTAGCCATTACGACGTCTCATGATGAGGCGGGTGCTGTTTTTCTTGATGCGACGGGTCTTAACACCCATAGCTTTCTTTCCCCATGGGGTGCGTGGGGCATCGCGTCCGACAGGACACTTACCTTCACCACCACCGTGAGGGTGGTCACATGGGTTCATCGCGGAACCACGGACGGTTGGGCGGATACCCATGTTGCGGTTGCGACCGGCCTTACCGATGTTGACAAGGTTCCAGTCGTCATTGCCGACGATGCCGATTGTGGCGCGGCAGACGCTTAAGACTTTTCTGACTTCACCAGAGGCAAGGCGAAGGATGGTGTATTTGCCATCGACGCCAAGGACCTGAGCCATGGAACCGGCAGCGCGGCACATTTGTCCGCCTTTGCCTGGCTTAAGCTCGATGTTGTGGATGAAGGTACCTTCTGGGATGTTCTTGAGAGCTAAGTTGTTGCCGTTTTTGATATCGGTCGCCTCACCGCTGATGATCTTGTCACCGACGTTGAGGTCTTTTGGTCTGATGATGTAACGCTTTTCGCCATCAGCATAGGTGATGAGGGCGAGGAAGGCGGTACGGTTTGGATCGTATTCGATCGCCGAGACAGTTCCTGGGATCTCGTCTTTGTTACGACGGAAGTCCACGATTCTGTAACGGTTCTTGTTGCCACCGCCGTGGTGACGGCAGGTGATCACTCCTTGATTGTTTCTGCCACCAGTGTGTTTCTTGGTGAGAAGAAGGGATTTTTCAGGAGTGGCTTTGGTGATTTCCTCATACGAGAGGGTCTGCATGGCGCGACGGCTCTTGGTATAAGGCTTGTAAACTTTGATTGCCATTTCTTTTCTCCTATAGTGGTTTTCTTTTTAAGATTTTTCTTATTTATATATAAGGATTAAGTCTTAAGGGTGTTTCCTACTCTTTGAAGAGGTCGACAGCCTCGCCTTCGGCGATGGTGACGATCGCTTTCTTGTAGCCGCCGATGAAGCCTTTGTAACGTCCGCCACGGGATTTCTCCTTGGCATTGACGTTGACGATCTTGATATCAACGACTTTGACCTGATAGAGCCTCTGGAAGCTGAGTTTGATCTCATCTTTGTTGCTCCAATCAGCAACCTTGACGGTCACTTTGTTCTCATTCTGGAGAAGAGCCATACTCTTTTCGGTGATGACTGGTTCCAAGATGACTTTGTAATCGTGCTCATTTGGAAGAGCGATAGGTTTCTTAGCAGCTTTTGGGGCTTCCTTCTTAGCCTCGGCTTTTGGGGCCTCAGCCTTTGGGGCGGCTTCCTTCTTTGGAGCAGCCTTCTTAGCAGGAGCTTTCTTGGTAGCCGTCTTCTTCTCGGCGGCGACTTTCTTTTCTTCGACCATTATTTAAGTCCTCCTTCGAGCGCTTTGACGTCTTCTTCGCTGATCACCATGGTGTTCGCGTTGAGGATGTCGTAGACGCTGATGTTGTTAAGGGCGCGGACCTCGAGGGCTTCGATGTTCGTTGCGCTCTTGACGAGTTTCTCATCGCTTCCGACCAAGAGAACTTTGCCTTCAGCCTTGATGGTCTTGAGTGATTCGGCCATGGCTTTGGTGCTGATCTTGGCGAGTTTGAGGCTGTCCACGACGAGGAGGCCTTTAGCAGCCTTCTGGGAGAGGACGGTCTTCATAGCAAGGGCGTGAGCCTTCTTGTTCTGAGAAACGGTGTAGTTCTGATTGCCATCTGGTCCGAAGACGGTTCCACCGCCGACCCAGATTGGGGAGCGGCTGCTACCCGCACGGGCGCGTCCGGTACCTTTTTGACGATATGGCTTCTTGCCGCCACCGGAGACTTCGTGTCTCTTCTTGGTTTTGGCAGTGGCCTGACGGGCGTTGGCGCTCTGAGCGACGACGGCGTCATGGATGGCTTGTTCGTTTTTCTCGGTGATGCCGAATACCTCGGCGCTGAGTTTGACGTCTCCGACTTTTTCGCCGGCGAGATTAACGACTGGCAAACTGATTTTCTTTTCCGCCATTGTTATTCTCCTTTCTTCGCAAGATCAACAAGTGGCTTGACCTCTGGCTTACCGAACTGCTTGAGGATCGCGCTTCTGATCATGACGAGACCTTTCTTGGCTCCTGGGATGCCACCCTTGACAAGGATGTAGTTCTTCTCAGCGCTAGTCTCGATGACGGTGACGTTGAGGAGGGTGGTCTGTTCATCACCCCAGTGTCCGCTCATTCTCTTGCCTGGAATGACGCGGTTGTTGTCACGGCCGTTGTTAGCAAGGGAACCGATCTGACGGTGATAGCCAGAACCATGACCCTTTGGACCGATGTGGGCACCGTAGTGTTTGATGACACCACTGTAACCGTGACCTTTGGATGTGCCGATGATGTCAACGACTTCACCAGCCTGGAAGAGATCGGCGGTGAGGTTCTCACCAACGTTCTTTCCGTAGATTTCCTCACCCTTTAATTCGAAGAGGTGAGCTTTGGCAGCGACGCCGGCTTTCTTGTAGACGCCAAGCTCAGGTTTGTTGAGGCGGCGTTCGGCGATATCTTCGTAGCCAACTTTGAGGGCTTCGTAACCATCTTTCTCGATGGTCTTCTTGCCAACGATGACGTTTGGAAGGACTTCGATGACGGTAACTGGATACATAGTTCCGTCAGCGGCGAAGACTTCAGTCATGCCCATTTTTCTTCCGATGATGGATTTCATTCTTCAGTCCTCCTTATTTCGCTGTGACATCGATGTCGACGCCGTTTGGAAGATCAAGCTTCCTGATGGCATCGATGGTCTCTTTGTTTGGACCAACGACGTCGATTAATCTCTTGTGAGTTCTGATTTCGAACTGCTCGCGGCTATCCTTGTACTTGAAGGTAGCACGGAGAATCGTGTAGACCTGCTTCTCGGTTGGGAGCGGGACAGGACCGACGATTTTCACATTGAAGTGATTCGCTATTTCTACGATCTTCTGGACGGCGACGTCGAGAATCTTGTGATCGTAAGCCTGCAAACGAATGCGCAGTACTTGCTGTTTCGCCATGAATTTTCCTCCTTATTTCTTCAGGCTTGCTTTTGCTAGCTCCATGCGAGTTCCCTGACTAAGTCGAGTACCTTAACAACGGCATTCGGCGTGTCAGCAACATCGCACTTCATCGCTGGCGTCAGCGTGTATGAGTATATTCCCGCGTACGAGGGCACGTCAACAAAAAAATGAAAAATATTTTCGATGGTTATGGCACTTTTGCGAAAATCGTCAAGAGCTGTCCAAAAAAGTGTCGAAATGGCCTATATTTGGCTTATTCTTTGTGCATTGTGCATAAATTTGCATTCTTTTATATGCCGAAAAACGATTTTTGACACCCTTCACTTTTATCCTTTTTTGAGATTTCTTTAACCGCGAATACCTTTTTTAAGCAATAATTAGGGGGTCATTTGGAGGTAACCCGATGGACATCTTTGGATATTTGAACAAGTTCGGTGGCTATAGCTTCGAGGAGAAACCTTTCTCCGAATCAGATAGCCTCGTCTTTTCCCAGTTAAGTTACCTCAAATTCGAATATGGGTTCTCCGCTTTATCGTGCGGAGACGAGTACGTCGAACTCAAAAAGTTCGCTGACCTCTCCGACAAAACCCTTTTGGCCCATGGCACAAGCGATCCGGCCATGTATAACCAGTTCTGGCTCAAGATTTTGGAGTGCCCCCGCTTCTCCACCTTGAAAATCGGGCATATCGAATCCCATTTCAGCGTCGACGACTGCATCCAGTACATGGCGATGACCTTCATCGGCAAAGGACCGATGAGATATATCGTCTTCCGTGGCACCGACGGAAGCCTTGTCGGTTGGAAGGAAGACTGCAACCTCGCGACCATGAAGGAGATCCCTTCCCAGAAACTTGCGAAGGATTATGTCACTAAGATCGTCAAACATCGTCTTTTCCCATTCACCATCATCGGCCATAGCAAAGGCGGCAACCTCGCGATGTATGCGACCCTCATGATGAAATGGAGATATTACGCGCGATTCAAAGGCTGCTATTGTCATGATGGCCCTGGATTCCAAGATCCAAAGGTCTTCAGCAAGAGAGCCTTAGATAAACTCACCCCAAGAATCCATAAGGTCATTCCAGGCGAATCCCTTATCGGACTTCTTCTCAACCAAGTCTGCTCATACAAAGTCATATCCGCGAATGAGAAAGCCTCTTTCTTCCAGCACAGCATCTTCAAGTGGGATCTTGATGAGGAGACAGGCGAACTCATTGAGCTTGAGAGGAATTCAAACGCCTCAAAGACCAAGCAGACCATGTTCACCAACTGGCTTTCCTCTCTTAGCAAGAAAGACTTAGTCCTCATGACTGAGTGCCTCTTCGATATCCTCCAGGCCAAAGACAGAAAGACCATCTATGAGGTCATGGCCTTAGGCAAGCTTGATTTAGGAATCGCTCTTATCAAAGGGTGGATGAAGTACGACGAGCAAACGAGAAAGACCCTCAAGGACAACCTCTTCTCCGCCTTCACCTATTACAAGGCCGCGAAAGAAGAAATCGCTGCCTCATACGGGCCTAAGAAAGAGAAGAAACCTAAGAAAGGCGTCTTCAGTATCTTCAAAAAGAAAAAGACCGACAAATAGCCGCAAATACAATTCAGCGGAAACCTTTAGTCCAAATTGCCATTTTATATGAAATTCACAACCGGGAAAATGGATGGTGGGCTTTCCAAAAGCACGCATACTACCACAACATTGGAATATACTGTTTAAAACAAATTATTAAACCCGCCTAAAGATGTTTGAGATAAAAGGAATAACTAAGAAATATTGGAGAAAGACCGTTTTAGATAACGTTTCTTTCGAAGTCGACAAAGGAAAGATATGTGCGCTCTGTGGTGTAAATGGGGCAGGCAAAACCACACTACTTAAAATCATGTCGGGCCTAGTCGCTCCAAAATCGGGCATGCTGTTATTCAATGGTGAGCCTTTCGTCTTTGGAGAAAGGCCTGTTGTTTCGTGTCTTATAGAGGAGCCTAAATTCTACCCCCATTTAACCGGCTTTGATAACCTATGGCTTTTGTATCAGCTTTCAGGCGGAAAAGACAAAGAAGTCATCCACTCAGCAATGGAAAAAGTCGGTCTTAAAGCCAAAGAAAACATAAAATACAGCAAGTATTCTCTTGGAATGAAGAAAAGGCTTTATCTCGCTTTTTCAATAATGAGAGATTCCGATTTGATTCTCTTAGATGAACCATTCAACGGGCTTGACCCTCTTGCAGTCAAAAAGATAAAAGAAATCGTTGTCGATTTAAGCAAACAAGGCAAAACAATCCTTCTAAGCAGCCATATGATCGTGGAACTCGAAGATATAGTCGACGCAGCAATATTCATCGACCATGGCAAAATCATCTACAACAACAAAAACGCTTCTGGGACCGAACTACACAAACTGTTTCTTGAGATGGTCCCAGCAGAAGGTGAAGCCGAATGATCATAAGGGTTGTTCGCCACGAGCTAAAACTTGTTTGGAGTCGTTTTTGGGTCCTTCTTTTGGTCGTTGCGTTTCTTGTCGGAGCTTTGACGCTACTATCGCATATACCAGATTTCTATGAAACAATCGTGGCAGAAGCGAGACCAGATGGAGTAGCGAAGGCCGAACTATTGAGTCAGTATCGTGCCGCTCTCGAGGCGCTCGACCCGTCAGAGAAAAGCAAAATCGCCCTTTTGAATTTCTTTCTAAAAACAAACACAGATCAATTTGAATATTTTGAATTGGCCAACATCACCACCCACTATCTAGGGGCGGAAAGCCTAGCCACCTCCTACTCTTTCATAGAAGGTGCAGCGTTGTTAACGGTCCCACTAGGCATCGTGCTAGGTTTGTTATTGTTCGTGATTCCTTCTAAAAACGGTTCAATTCAGATGGAGCTTTCCTCAGGAATAAAAAGAAGTAGTTTATTGCTTGGAAAAATAATTGTTGGCTTTTCTGCGTTGCTACTTTATTGCTTAATCTCCGTTTCTGTTTCTCTTATCGCGGCAAAAGATAATCTTAATCAGCTATTCCTGTTTGCGTATAGGGATGGTTATGCTTCCGCAACGTTTGGTTCGCTGTTATGTATGAAATCTTTAGGAATGTTAACAGGGGGCGTTTTCTTCTTTGTTGCTTCTTCGTTATTAGGAATCGTTCTTCCTCGTTCATATCTTGGTCCATCAATCATCTTTGCCGTCTTCTTTCTGTGTTTTCTCTTCTCGAACGTTAAGGCTCCGAAATGGGGTTATTACGGAGAGCCGTCAGGATTGTCTTTTAAAACGCTTTTCTTGATTCCTTTTTCAAACATCTTCCTCGCTTCAAATTTTGGTTTCCTCGACGAGAGCGCAATCGTATCTGCCGTATACCTATTATTGACAGCGGGATTAGTATCCGGGCTCTTTGTTTATATCAAAAAGGCTAATGTATGAAACAAATAGGAAGCGTTTTTTCATTTGAATGGAACAAATTTAGGAAGGATTTGCCGAGGATAATCCTATTTGGGGTTATCTTTGCTTCAATCATTCTTGTAACGTTCTATTTCGTTTTTATGAGAATGGGCACAAACAGCTATTGTTCTGGAGAAAGCTATTCTTTGGAGTGGACCGCTGAAATTGAGGCCCAATGCAAAGAGCGGATGGACTATTACTATTTGAATTATCTTATCGCCACGGGAAAAGAGAATCCTCCAGAGGGTGGTTTTATCATTCTTCCGCCTGAGTTGAGCTTGAAAGAATACCTGTACTACAAAACGTTGTTAGAGACAAAAGTGCCTTATACCATTAGCGGTTTTTCAGAACCGGGCAATTATTTATTCCCAACTCACTCAGTAGGTTGCTCGGATTATCCTTTCCTTCCTTCTTTCAGGATGTTTATG